>DBWE01000158.1:0-129 GCA_002308315.1 Clostridiales bacterium UBA1246
GCCGCGGCTCTCAGGAGCGTGGGCGACTCCCGCGCCACTCTGCTGTTTCTGATGATCTCCTCCGTGCTGAACATAATCCTCGACCTGCTTTTCGTGCTGGTCTTCCGCTGGGGCATAGCGGGCACGGCC
>DBWE01000158.1:221-2647 GCA_002308315.1 Clostridiales bacterium UBA1246
CTCAAGCTGGGCGTTCCCACCATGGTGCAGATGTGCATCGTCAGCGGCGGCAACGTGCTGGTGCAGAAGGTCACCAACAGTCTCGGCACCGTGGCCATTGCCGCGGCGACCGCGGCGGGCAGGATAGAAAACTACATGTTCATCCCCTGCCAGGGCTTCAATAACGGCGTTGGCACCTTTACCGGGCAGAACATGGGCGCGGGAAACATCGACCGCGTGATATCGGGCATGAAAAAGACTCTTAAGATCGTCGTGCCTCTGGCCTTCGTGCTTGCCGCGGCGCTGTTTCTTTTCGCCGGGCCTCTGGTCTCCGTTTTCGGCGTGATGGATGACGCGCTGGAGCTCGGCGAAATGCACCTGCATTTCATAGCCCCCTTCTTTGTGCTGTTCACGGCGTATATGGTCTTTGCCGGAGTGCTCACCGGCTCGGGAGACGTGCTGGCGTCCACGAGCATCACTCTGTCGGGGCTCGCGCTGAGAGTCATATGCGCGAACGTGTTCTGCTACGTGTTCCGCTGGGGCTTCAGATCCCTTTATTACGCGATACCCGTCGGCTGGGTACTGTGCTTCATTTTAGCTTTGGTGAGATATTTCGGCGGAAAATGGAAAAGCAAGGCGCTGGTAAAGCACGGCCGGCCCGACGAAGCGTGATCCCGTATTTTTATCGGAGGCAAACGCCATGATGACTTATATCCTCGCGGAAGCGGCGCTTCCGTACTTTAAGCAGACCGGCCCGAAGGGCCGCCGCCTCGCCGACTACGATCCCGAAGAGCTTTATTCGCCCGGCAGGGACTACGTGATCATCGGGAAGGACGGTATGCAGGCCGCCGGCCGCCTCAGGGCGATGGGCATGAAGCCCTTTGACGATTACTACGACAGCTCGGATCCGTACATGTGGGGCCTGCCGGTGGACTGGCGCTTCGGGCAGGCGGAGATAGGCCGCTGCACCTTTTACAATTCCGCGGAATTCGACTTTGCCGCGCGCATGTTCTTCGAGCGCGTGGGCCGTTATACCTCCATCAACGAAACGGCGTATTTCCAGCACGACCACCCGCTGAACATGATAGGCACCGGAAGATTTCAGCAGATGATGTCCTTTGAAAATCAGGCGCGCTACTTCGCCCGGGTGCGGGAGGACGAGCACATAACGAACCCCGGCGAAAAGATCGTTATAGGAAACGACGTGTGGATAGGCGCGGGCGCTTTCATCGACGTATCCCGCTGCCGCAGCATAGGCGACGGCGCGATAATCGCCGCCGGAGCGGTGGTGACCTGCGACGTGCCTCCCTACGCGGTCATGGCGGGAGTACCGGCAAAGGTGAAAAAATACCGTTTCGAAGAAAAGCAGATCGAGCTGCTGCTCAGACTGAAATGGTGGGAGTGGGAGCCGAAGGATATCGACGCCGCCGCGGAGCTGCTGATGGATCCCGCGCTGTTTTTCGAGCATTTTTCATGATCTGCCGGGATAAGACGGCTGCGGCAATGAAAAAAGCTCTTCTGACAGCGGCGGCGGCCGCCCTCATTCTTGCCGCGGGAGCTGCCTGCGCGGCAGGCGCGCCGATCGCCGGCGGAGCTTCGGCGGAAGACATCAACGAAACAAACAACGAAAATACAGTAAAGGAGTATGAAGAACCGATGAAGTATACCGTAGCATGCGTGGGCGACAGCCTCACCTTCGGCATGGGAGCGCAGGATCCCGTCGCCGAGTCCTATCCCGCGGTACTTGCGTCCCTTGACGGAAAGTACAAATTCGAGACGGAGAAATACGGCCACTCCGGAGCGACCGTGGACTACGTCGGCTGGCTGCCCTTTGCCGGCACCGAGGAGTATGCCGACAGTCTCAAAACGCAGGCGGACATCGTTCTGCTGATGCTGGGCACCAACGACACCGTTTTTTCTCAGAACAGAGACATCTTCCCCGAAAACTTCGAGAAAATGGTCTCCACCTACGTCGGCCTTCCCTGCAAGCCCAGGGTAATAGTCATGCTCCCGCCGCATTTCTTCAACGACGGCCCCATGCTCCAGGCGTCGATAGCCAATCTCGAGACCGTCATTGAGCAGGAAAAGCAGGTCGCCGCAAAGCTCGGCCTCGATACGATAGACGTCTACTCCCTCACCGAGGGCCGCTCCGATCTCAGCCCGGACGGGGTGCATTTCACCGCGGAGGGCTACAAGGTCCTCGCCCGTTTCGTATACGACGAGCTCGGGAAAATACTCGACGGGGCAAAGTGATGATTTCAAAATCGCCGGCAAGGTCCGTTTGACGGACTTTGCCGACGATTTTGCATTATTCCGCTTGTGCTTTGCGCGGAAATACGCTAAAATGTTATCATTGAAATTATACACTTTGATGAAAGGAAGAAAACTATGGGCTCCAGATACACGCACGTATTCAACCCCATCCGCATCCGCGGCATCGACTTCAA
>DBWE01000158.1:2669-2800 GCA_002308315.1 Clostridiales bacterium UBA1246
AACCTTGCCAGCACCGACGGTCTCGTAACCCATGATTTCGTCGACTGGTTCCGTATGTTCGCCCGCGGCGGCGTATGCACCCTCTACGTGGGCAACTGCTCCATCGACATCAAGGAATGCAAGGACGAGGC
>DBWE01000009.1:0-351 GCA_002308315.1 Clostridiales bacterium UBA1246
TGTTCGATTCGCACACATCCCCGCCATATAAACAGAAAGCATGTCGCCCTGATCGAAGGGCGACATGCTGATATAAAGAAAGGACACGGCAGTGAAGCGTATAGTTTTGGGCACGGCGGGACACGTGGATCACGGCAAGACCGCCCTTGTCCGGCGTATAACGGGAGTGAACACCGACCGCCTTAAGGAAGAACAGGAGCGCGGGATCACGATAGAGCTGGGCTTCGCGCCCTTCGATCTTCCCAACGGCCAGCATCTGGGAATAGTCGACGTGCCGGGACACGAACGCTTTATAAAAAACATGCTCGCCGGAGCGACGGGCATAGACATAGTCCTTTTCGTGATAGCGGC
>DBWE01000009.1:513-3208 GCA_002308315.1 Clostridiales bacterium UBA1246
GTATCCTCGGTCACCGGAGAGGGCATACCCGAGCTTCTCGAAGCGGTGGAAAGGCTCTGCGACAGGCTTCCGGAGCGTTCATCGAACGGCATATGCCGTCTTGCGGTGGACAGGGTGTTCACCATGTCCGGCTTCGGCACGGTTGTGACGGGGACCCTTTGGAGCGGCAGCATACGGCAGGGAGACACGCTGGAGCTTCTGCCGGCCTGCAGGCAGGTAAGGGTGCGCTCGCTGCAGGTACACGGAGAGAAACGCGACGAGGTATTTCAGGGAGAACGGGTCGCGGTGAACCTGACGGGCGTGGAGAAAAATCTCGTCGTCCGCGGCAGCTGGCTGGCGGCGGAGGGCAAGCTTGTAAATTCCCAGCGCATGGACATAAGGCTCGAGCTGCTGCCGGAGGCTCCGGAGATGGCGCAGAGGACGAGAGTGCACGTTCATCACGGCACGGCGGAGGCCCTTGCAAGAGTGGTCCTGCTCGACAGAGACGCCCTTAAGCCCGGGGAGAGCTGCTATGCCCAGCTGGAGCTCGAGACGCCGCTTGCCGCTTTGGCGGGGGACAGACTCGTACTGCGCTTCTACTCGCCGATGTTCACCATAGGCGGCGGAACGATCCTGGATCCCACGGCCTCAAAACACAGAAAACGCAATCTGGAAAGCGACCTTGCCCGCCTGTCCGCGCTCAGCGGAGGAGAGCCGTCGGATATCCTGACGGCGTCCATGATGAAGGACGCGCTGCCCTGGCAGCTGAAGGACGCGGCGGAGTGTCTGCAGACGGACGAAAAAGAGGCTGCCGCGCTGACGGAAGAACTGAAAGCAAACGGCAGGCTCGTCGATCTCGGCGACGGATATTTCTGCCCGGCGGAATACGCCGCGGAACTGAAGGAAAAGACGAAAGCGTGGATGGCCGACTATTTTGCCCGCTTTCCGATGCGCTTCGGAGCGCCGAAAAAGGAGATAGCGCAGACGATGTTCCCGCGGGCCGATACCAGGCAGCAGAGGGCCCTTTTGAGATATCTCGGCGAGGCGGGAGAGACAGAACAGGACGATACCACGTTCCGGCCTGCCGGGTGGACCCCGAGGCTGACTCCGGCTCAGTCCGCGCTGATAGGGAAGATCAGAGAGGCATACGAAAAGTCGCCCTACGCGCCTCCGGGCTGGAACGACGTCATGGCGGAGGTCGGCATATCGGAGAAGGATCAGGGAGAATATCAGCAGTGGTTCCTGCGAAGCGGAGAGATGATACGCCTTGCGGAAAACGTCATATATACGCGAGAGGCCCTCGACAGCGTTGAAAAAACGCTGAGAGAGCATTATCCCGAGGGCGGCTTTTCCCTGGCGGAGGTCAGGGATCTTCTCGGAACTCCGAGAAAATACGTTCAGCGGATGATAGAATACTTCGACCTTGTCAAGCTGACCTATTGGGACGGAGAAAAGCATTTCTGGAACTCCGAAACGCCGCGCGGCAGGGGAGGGACGGAATGAAATTCAAAGTGCCGGGACGCACGGAGCTGGCCGGCAACCATACCGACCATCAGGGCGGCCGTGTCCTTGCCGCGGCCATAGACGTTTTCATGAGCGCCGAGGCGGAGAAAACCGACGGGAACAGGATCGTCCTGCGCTCGCGCGGCTTCGGCGAGATCGCCGTGGAGCCGGGCTCCGCCGGACCGCGGGAGAACGAAAAGGGACGCCCCGAGGCGCTGATAAGAGGCACGGCGGAGCGGCTGGCAGAGTGCGGATACGCCCTCGGCGCCTTCAGAGCGGAGGTGGAGTCCGATATAGCGGTGGGCTCGGGGCTTTCATCGTCTGCCGCCTTCGAGGTACTCATAGGCAGTATCATAAGCGGTCTTTTCAACGGCGGGGAAATACCGCCGTCGGAGCTGGCCGCGGCGGGAAAATACGCGGAGAACGTATATTTCGGCAAGCCGAGCGGCATGATGGATCAATGCGCCTGCGCTTACCGCGGCATAATCGCGATAGATTTCCGCAACGAGGACTCGCCGGAGGTCAGGCGCATTGACGCCGATTTCGGCAGGGCGGGATACCGGCTCGTGCTTACGGATACCGGCGGCAGTCACAGCGGACTGACTCCGCATTACGCGGCCATAACCCGGGAAATGGGAAAGATCTCGGCATTTTTCGGCGAAAAGCTTTTGTCCCGGGTCAGACGGGAGGACTTTTTCGCGGCGATACCCGAGCTGAGGAGGGCGGCGGGAGACAGGGCGGTGCTGAGGGCGATGCACTGGTTTGACGAGGATGAACGGGTGACCGGGATGACCGCGGCGCTCGCCGGGGGCGACATGGAGAAATACCTGGAGCTCATGGACAGCTCGGGCAGATCGTCGGCCGAGCTGCTGCAGAACAGCTATGCCGATCCGGCAAGTCAGGGAATTACTCTCGCCCTCGCCCGCAGCCGCGAGCTGATAGGGAAAAACGGCGCGGCAAGAGTGCACGGCGGAGGCTTCGCCGGCACCGTGCAGGCGCTCGTGCCCGAGGATATGGCAGCAAGGTATATCTCCTCCATGGAGGACATATTCGGAATTGGAAGCTGCAGGAAGGTAAGCCCCGTATATTGAAAAGGACGATAAAAAATTATGAGCGCCCCGGAATTGATTTTTCCGGGGCGCTCGATTTTATCGCTTGCAGGATATCAGAACAGATGCATGGCGGCGATAAGGCCGGAGAAAACGATGGAAAC
>DBWE01000009.1:3336-4541 GCA_002308315.1 Clostridiales bacterium UBA1246
GCGTTGTCCCACGCGCCGCCGGAGTTGGACATGAACACTGCCATGATGAAGCCGGTAGCGGTGGCGCCGCAGAGCATTCCTATAACGCCGGAGCCGCCGAGGATAACACCGACGACTATCGGAGCAAGGATGGCGAGAACGGTGGGCATTATCATTTCCTTAAGGCTGGAACGGGTGCACAGGTCGACGCACTTCGCGTAGTCGGGGTCGGCCTTGCCTTCCATGAGACCGGTGATCTGCTTGAACTGACGGCGGACCTCAACGACGACGCTCTGAGCGGCGCGGCCGACGGAGCTCATCGTGAGAGCCGAGAACAGGAAGGGAAGCATGGCGCCGACGAACAGACCGACGAGCACCTTGGGATTCATGAGGGACATGGCAGCGTCGGCGGAAGCGGCGTCGAGCTTGAGCTTTTCAACAAAGCTGGCGACCAGGGCGAGGGCGGTGAGAGCGGCGGAGCCGATCGCGAAGCCCTTGCCNNTTGCCGGTGGCGGCGGTGGTGTTGCCGAGAGAGTCGAGAGCGTCGGTGCGCTCGCGGACGCTTTCGGGCATACCGGCCATCTCGGCAATGCCGCCGGCGTTATCGGCAACGGGGCCGTAAGCGTCGGTGGAAAGGGTGATGCCGAGAGTGGAGAGCATGCCGACGGCGGCGACGGCTATGCCGTAGAGGCCGAGCACGGAGTTGCCGGGATCGGTCCTGGTGGAGAACATATAGGCCAGGATCACGGCGATGCCGACAATGATTATGGGCAGCGCGGTGGACTTCATGCCGAGGCTGAGGCCGCCTATCATGATGGTGGCGGTACCGGTCTCGGACTGGTCGGCGAGGTTTTGAGTAGGCTTATAAGTATCGGAGGTATAGTACTCGGTGACCTTGCCGATGGCGACGCCGCTGGCAAGACCCGCGAGTATGGCGATGTAAATGCCCCAGTATTCGA
Source organism: Clostridiales bacterium UBA1246 (assembly GCA_002308315.1). Classification (GTDB taxonomy): domain Bacteria; phylum Bacillota; class Clostridia; order Oscillospirales; family Oscillospiraceae; genus UBA1246. The sequence goes on from DBWE01000009.1 coordinate 4,275, forward strand.
TACCGAGCACGAAATAAACTACGAAGAAGCTGACTATCGCAATGACTATGGAAGAGAAGTTGGTGCCCTTGGAAAGAGCGCCGAGCAGCTGCTTCTGCCCCGCGTTTTCCCTGGTCCTTACGAAGAAGGTGCCGAGGATGGAGCAGAGAACGCCGATGGAGGCTATGATCAGCGGCACGGCGACAGCCTTGACGGCGAAGCCTTCGAGCCCGGCGAAAGCCACGCAGCCGAGGGACATGGAGGAGAGGATGGAGCCGGCGTAAGACT
>DBWE01000220.1:0-3387 GCA_002308315.1 Clostridiales bacterium UBA1246
GGCTGCCGTTCTTGCCTTCCGTGCCGCCGAGCCACACCGCGCTGTAAAACTGCACCGCGGGCATGTCCGTATACATCCTCATCCCCCGTCCCGAAAGGGGGTCGTAAGCCTCCGCCTTCACCCCGTCTCCGGGCCGCAGCACGAAGCAGTTGTCGTAAATCGGTTCCCTTATAGGCCGTCTTGCGCGGAAGTCGTACTCGCTGCCCTCCACGCTCTTCGGCTCTCCCTGCGGTATCAGTCCCGGCCCGACGGGCAGATATTCGTCCGAGGCGAGATAAAGCTCCGTCGTCTCCACGGTGCCGCCGCAGGCCAGGTTGAAATAGCTGTGGTTGGTAAGGTTTATCACCGTGTCGGCGTCGCTGACGGCGGTATAATCGAGCGTCAGCCTGTTCGAGTCGTCGAGGGTCACGTCGAGGTCGACCTTAAGCGTGCCCGGGAAGCCCTGATCGCCGTCGGGGCTGACAAGGCTCATGCGGATGCCCCTTTCGGTCATGCTCCCGGTCCATTTCCTCTTATGGAAGCCCTCTCCCCCGTGCAGGCAGTTGTTTCCCTCGTTTCGGGGAAGGGTATAGGTGACGCCGTTCAGCTCGAAGGACGCGTTCGCTATCCTGTTCGCGTAGCGGCCTATCGTGGCGCCCATGCAGGCGCGGTCGTTCCTGTATCCCGCCTCGCCGTCGTAGCCGAGAACTATATCTCCCGGCTCGCCGTTCCTGTCGGGAACGATCAGCGAGCGCAGCACCGCGCCGTATTCCAGCATTTCCAGCGAAAGCCCGTTTTTGTTTTTCAGGGAAAACATGTCGGCATATCCTTTCTCCCGCGCCTGCGGGCTCATTTCAGCACGAACGTCTCTATCGCGCGCGCGACGCCGTCCTCCTCGTTCGACGCCGTGATATGATCCGCCGCGGCCTTTACCTCCTCCTCGGCGTTTGCCATCGCCACGCCGAGCCCCGCCCAGCGCAGCATATCGGTATCGTTGTAGCTGTCGCCGAGAGCCATGATCTCTTCGCGCCTCACGTTCAGATATTCCGCCGCCTTTTTAAGTCCCTCGGCCTTGGATACTCTCGCGTCTATGAATTCGAGATAGCCGGGCTCGGATATGACGCAGCATACTCCCCCGAGGCAAAACTCCCTCTGACTGCGCTCGATGATCCCGGGCTCGTCCAGCCACATCGCCTTTGTCACTCCCTCGGCGGCAAGAGCGGCGGGATCGGTTATCGGCCTGCCCTCCGCGTTATAGATCCTGCGGTATTTTTCGGTCCTTTCGTTCTTTCCGGACAAATACAGTACGCCGCGGGACCATACTATCACCGAAGCGCCGAGGCTCATTCCGCTCCGGATGATCTCCTCCGCCGCGGACGCCTCCAGCCCCTGTCTGTAAAGCACTTCCCCCGTGTCCGGTATCAGCACCTCGGCCCCGTTGTAGGTCACTATCGGCGTGCCCGGCTTTACCAGGTACAGGTATTTCCCCAGACCCTGTACGGTCCGGCCTGTGGAAAGCGTGAATATCGCGCCGAGCTCCCGGGCTTTTTTTACGGCGGCCTCCGTCGCCGGGCTTATCCTTTTTTCCGAGTCCACCAGCGTGCCGTCGACGTCGGCGGCTATCAGTCTTATCTTCATTTCTCCGCGCTCCCGCCGTCCTTTTTCGCGTCGTAGTCCTTCAGCTGTATCATTATCACGGCCGCGAACATCAGCACACAGCCCGTCAGCTCCCGGGCAGACATGCGCTGCTTCAGCACCAGCCAGCCCGACAGCACCGATACGACCGCCTCGAGGCTCATTATGAGCGACGCCGCCGTCGGCGGCACCCGCTTCTGCGCCACTATCTGCAGGGTGTACGCCACGCCGCAGGAAAGCACGCCCGCATACAGCAGCGGCAGCCACGCCCCCGCGATATTCCCCGCGGAGGGCCGTTCGAATATCAGCGCGAGCGCGAAGGCGAGCACGCCGGTAATGACAAACTGTATAAACGATACCTTTACCGCGTCGACCGAGCGGGACAGGGCGTCCACGCACACGATATGCATCGCGTAAAGCACGGCGCTGGCGAAAACGAACACGTCGCCCCTGCCGATATTGAGCTCTCCCGACCTCATGCACAGCAGGTACAGCCCCACAAGGGCCGTCGCCACGGCTATCCAGGTCATGGGGCCCGTGCGTTTTTTCATGAATACGCCTATGATGGGCACCAGCACGATATAAAACGAGGTTATGAAGCCCGCTTTGCCTACGGTGGTGTACTGTATGCCTATCTGCTGCAGGTCGGTCGCCGCGAACATGATAAGTCCGCATATCGCTCCGGCCTTCAGCGTCTGTTTATTATCGGCCGAGCCGTCGCGGAATATAAGCATCACCGGCAGAAGCGCCAGCGCGCCTATCGCGCTTCTCACCCCGTTGAAGGTCAGCGGGCCGACGTGATCCATGCCCACGCTCTGGGCGACAAAAGCCGAGCCCCATATCACTGCCGTCAGCAGCAGCATCAGGGTTCCGGCGATCCTCTGTTTATTCATTCTCCGTTTTTCAGTCTCTCCACGGTCTTTGCGATCTCCGGCCTTGCCTCCTCCATCATGGGGAGCCATTCTTCCTCATAGTCAAAGGTCACGTCCTCGCCGGAGCGTATGCGCGTCACATATCCCTCCAGCAGGGGAAAGTCCTTTTCATAGCAGTGGTAGCTGTTCGCCCTGTGGGCATACGAGCCCATGGCGCAGCCGAGGGAGTCGGCAAAGCGTTTCTGAAGCATTATAAGAGCAAACGCGTTCATATACGTCGCCTTGCAGGCGTCGTTGGAGCGGAACAGCACCTTGCAGTGCAGCGCCCCGCCGCGAATGAAATACTGTATATGCTGCAGGCAGGCGGGATTTTCGTTGCCCTCGGCGGCGTCGTGCCGCCAGTCGCGCACGTCTATCACCGCGCGTCGGGACGAAGGATTGCGCCTCAGCTCCCGCTCTATGAACGGGAACTGCTCCGCCATCCTCGAATGATAGGTATACGCCCAGTTGCCCCGCTCTATCTCGAAATCGAGTATGCCGTCGAGCATCTCCTGCCGGTACTGCTCCAGCTCCCGGTAGCCGCCTATAAAGCAGCGGCTGATCATCGGCTCGGCAAGGGGCTCTTCGGCAAAGAGGGTCATGGACAGTTCTTTCTGATTGGTATTGTAGTCGGGACAGGGGGTCACCTCGCCCTTTTCATACAGCAGCTCAAGGGAACGGTGGTATGCCTCGGGAAGGGTGCGGCCTTCCGCAATATACTCTCTCATGTCGTCCTCCATTGTTACTGTTTTTTAAGAAGCTTTCCTATCTCTCCTATAAACTCGGCGCTGTCCGCCGTTTTGACCTCTTCCTCGCACAGCGCGGCAAGATCGGCCGTCATCACTCCGCCGTTTATCACGGC
>DBWE01000220.1:3443-3643 GCA_002308315.1 Clostridiales bacterium UBA1246
CCGCTCCAGGCAAAGATCGTGGCGATGGGATTGGTGGAGGTCTTCTCGCCCTTGAGCCAGCGGTAATAGTGTCTCGTTACGGTGCCGTGGGCGGCCTCATACTCGAAGCAGCCCCCGGGAGATACCAGCACGCTGGTCATCATGGCAAGGGAGCCGAACGCCGTCGAGACCATATCGCTCATAACGTCGCCGTCATAGTT
>DBWE01000029.1:0-1251 GCA_002308315.1 Clostridiales bacterium UBA1246
CCGTTCTCCACCAGGGAGACGACGGTATCGCTGTCTCTGCTGCGCAGGGACCAGGTCTCCGCCGTGGAGTTGTCGGACAGGCGGAAGCCGTAATGGCCGGCGTTGAATATGGTCAGCAGATTAAGCGAATAGGTCGACGCCTGAGAGCGGATCTCCTCGGCGCTGCTGCCGTGGAGGATCACGCAGCCGTCGCTGGTCTCGGCGACGCCGAGATGCGTTGCCGACATCGTATCATTGCCCTGATCGTCCTTGGCGGCCTCGTCTCTGAGCCTCAGCAGGGATTTGATCTGCTCCGTGCCCGGGGAGTCCTCGGGACTGTTCACGGGCTTTCCGGGCCAGACGCCCTTGCCCTGGACTATCGCGCCGTCCTGAACGTTGAACTGNNTTTTCATTCTGTACCGCCAGCATGAAGCCGCTGCCCACGTTCATCACCGTGCCGTCAAGCAGGGTGAAAGAGGTGCCGGAAGGCAGAGTGAACATATAATCAATGTCGGGGAAATTTATCTGGCCGCGCAGACGGTAGGCGCAGTTTTGCGCGATATTGGAAACCATCTCATAACTGCCGTCCTCGCTGCCTGCCTTCAGTATGAGGGCGCTTCCGGAGATCTTGGAAGGCGAGAAGAGGGGGTCGTTATAGCCCGTGTCCGGAACGATGCGGTGCTCGTAGTCGACGATCATTCCCTTGTGCTCGTTGATGAACCGGTCCCACGAGGCGTCGAGGGTCCCGTCCCACTGGAATATCGCCCGGTCGTTCTGCGAGAGCATGAGCAGCGGGTTGCCGTCGATGCCGCCGATCGTGAGCACCTCGATGGTGTTTTCATAATATCCGTTTGCGTTGCCGCAGGCCGAGCCGATCACGAAGCCGGGCTCTTTTCCCGTGCGTACGCCGTTTTCCAGGGACCGCTCGTATTCCGCGTCGGTGTAGGTCCATATGGTCTTCCAGCTGCCGCCCTCGGTGCCGTCGTAAACCTTGGGATCGAAATAGCTGCCGTCCTTGTAATAATAATATTTTACCCGGTCGACCGGATCGCCGTTTTCGTCATAGGCAAGGTTGTCGGCCTTGGCGTTTACCGTGCTGGCGCCGGTGATGAAAATATGTCCGCTGCCGCCGCCCATGGAGCGATCGTATGTATACTTGTCTACGAATATGCCGTCGGTTATCTGGGAGCTGTCTTCGTTGAAGTAGTCCGGATGCCGGTTTTCAAAGCCGATGCCGGTACGGACAGGCTCGCCCCAGTCCGGAGCGCCGCC
>DBWE01000029.1:1290-3903 GCA_002308315.1 Clostridiales bacterium UBA1246
ATTGCCGCCGCTGCCGCCGAAAGCGCCGCCGATGGCCGCGCCGGCAGTGCCGTAGCCCACGGCCTTCGCGTTCACCACGCCGCCCCAGACGGTTATGTTGCCGCCGTCACGGCTGAAGCCCGGAACGCTGTTTTCAAGGTCGACTATCATGTCGCCGTTTTCGTCGGTCGCATATACGGGAGGAACGGTTACGTAGTTCCCGTCGGAGTCGACGGCATAGTAGCTGCCGTAGGNNAAGGACTCGCGCAGCCAATAGCCGCCCTCAAAGGGATTGAACTGCGGGTCGGTCTCGCTGTAATAGTAGTAGCCTACCGAGGAATTTTGGTACACGCGAAGCAGCTCGGACGGATCCCCCTCATAGCTGAGCCAGTGGCCCTCCTCTTCGATCACGTAGGCGACTGTCGGATCGACGGACGAGCCGCCGATGGCCGCGCCGCCGGAGTAGGCGGAGGCGTTGACTACGCCGCTGTTGACGGTGATCTGGCCGTGAGGCAGGGGGTCGAACAGATCCGGAATTCCGCCGATGGCCGCGCAGTAGTAATGTCCGCCGTCGTCATAGCCTCCTCTGCCCGCCGTCAGCGAGCCCATGCCCTTGACGTCGGGATCGTCGTAGATCCGGAGAAGGGCGCTGTTTGCCACCATGATCTCGGGCGTCTGTCCGCGCGAGCGGTTCGGCGTAGCGACCGAGCTGCTGCCGCCGAGCAGCAGCTTGAGCCTGACGTGAGCAGTATCGGGATAGTAACTGTAGTCATAGGATCTGCGAAATATGGGAACGTCACAGTCGTCCGCCACTACGTTGCCGAGGAATTCCGCGTCGCGCATGCGCAGGACGTTGCGGCCTCTTGCCGTGACGTCATAAGCGACCGTGTTTTCCACCGTCAGCTCCGAGTGGCCGTTCATCACTATGGGCAGGGCGGTAGTGAACTTTTCGGTATACTCCTCCTCGACGTATTCGTATACCGCCAGAGTCATATCGGATACGGAGAGGGCCGAGCAGTCGTTCAGTGTGAAGCCGTCCGGGAAGTTCTCGCCGCTCACCTCGCAGGAGTACAGCTCCGCCGCAGCAACGCCGCTGAGAACGCCGTTGTCTCCATCACCGCCGGAAAGACTGTCAACGGTGAGATTGCACAGGCGCACTGAGGATGCAAGTTCGGAGACCTCGCGCTCGTCCCAGTAGGTCCAGTTGATATCGTCGGTGCAAAAGTATTTTTCGTAGGTATTCCCCTCGAAGGTGTCGCAGTAAACGTATCCTTCGGGGGCCTCTGCGTTCACCGTCGCCGTGCAGTGCACGAGCCCGGGCTGGCTGCTGTTGGTTTCGTCGCCCATATATATGTGGCTGTTCAGACCGTTCACGGAAGCGGTAAAGGAATAGTTGATCTCATTTTGGAACCCGTCGCCGCCGCGGGGATCGCCGTGACCGTCGGAAACCGTATCCCACCGCTCCTGATAGCCCACGTTGCAGTTGATCAGATAGACGTTGATATCGTCCCCGTCAACGGTGATGCTCTTTATGCCCTTTGTGGAGGGGTGGTCGATATCATACTCATAGTGAGCGCTTGCCTGCCCGTATACCTGCCGGTAATTCTGGTAGTCGGGAACGGTGACGCCGAAATTCACCAGGTAGACGTTGAAGGGGTCGTAATATTCCCCTTGTCCGCGCTCCACGCGAATATCGCAGAAGCCGGCGCCGCACGACAATACGTCGTTATACCACGGCTCTCCGCAGAGAACGATGCCGTCATACATCCCGCTCGCCTGTACCGTGACCTGCGTGCGCCCGATGTTGTTGTGATAATAGCCTGTCTGCTGACTTACATCCACACTGCCGTAAAGCAGACAGCCGACGGAATTGCGGTGAAGAAGCCGATCCTGATCCGTTAAATTATCAAGGTCGGGAATTGTCGGAATGTCATAGTAATCCTTATAGATGTCGTACGGAATCTGATAGGTGGTCCCGGTCGGGGGAGTGACCTGTACCGTCCGCAATTGGCGGCAGTTGGAGCACTCATAGACCAGGACGCCGACCTCCGTTTCCGTTGCTCTCAGGCTGTAGCTGATGTTGTTGACGATATTCCAGCTGTGCTGCCCGTTATTGCCGCTGGGGCAGGTGGATGTTCTTGCCGCGGCAAGAACGCCCGCCGGCAGCAGAGAGCATGCCAGGATCAGACAGAGCAGCAGCGATAGCAGCCGCTTTGCGCTTCGGTTGATTTCCGTTTTTCTCATAAGGTCTCCTCCGGTTATTTGTATGATGAGATAGATTGGGCCTTTAAATATGGTGAATACAATTTAAGGATCCTGAGCCTGCCGGTCGGTAACGTACTCGCGCAGTATCATCCGCTTGAGCAGCTCGTATTCCCCGGTCCTGTCCGCCTCGCTTTCGGAGGCGAAGAGCAGGCCCTGCGCGTAGCGCACGGCTACGGCGAGCATGATGTGGCAGGTGGCGGCGAACATCTTTTCCTCCGGCAGTTCGGTGCGTATCGTGCCGTCCCGCTTTCCTTTTTCGTACAGCTCGTGGAAGAATTGCCCGAACGAGGAGATCGAGGCGAGGTAGGGGCGGAGCTGCTCCGCCGTGGCGCCCTCATGCTGAACGTAGTTGTTGAAGTTCTGGTTGTA
>DBWE01000029.1:3962-4285 GCA_002308315.1 Clostridiales bacterium UBA1246
GCGGCGGTCATGGCCGTATGGTTCCGTTTCTCCCGCAGGAGCCTGATGTATTCCACGTATTCTTCCCATTTCCGCGCGCCTATCGCGATAACGAACACGAGCTTTGTGTTGAAATAACGGTACAGCGTGGCGATCCCGATACCGGCTGCGGCGGCCACCTCCTGCATGGATACGGGTTCGATGGATCTTTTTGAAAAAAGCCGAAACCCCTCTTCCAGCATCCGCTCCTGCCGCTCGCGCATTTCCAATTCGTCTTTTTCCGCGTTTCGCATTGATAATCTCCTTGTTGACGGCCTATTGTGATAGATACTGTATCACAGTAA
>DBWE01000029.1:4320-4440 GCA_002308315.1 Clostridiales bacterium UBA1246
AAATTGCCGGCGTTCCGAAAAAAAGTAAATAAATACCGCGCGCCGCGCAGATATTTCCGGCATACGGCGCCGCGGAAGTGTTTTTTGTTTCTAAACGAAACACCGCCGTGCTATAATGGT
>DBWE01000029.1:4482-4689 GCA_002308315.1 Clostridiales bacterium UBA1246
CATGGAAAGCATTCTGAAATATCCGCATCTGTTCGAGCCGATCGTGCTTGCGGGCACGGTGTTCCGCAACCGCGTTTTCTCCTCGCCTCAGGGCTTCTATAACCTGGGTCCCGAGTGCTATCCCAACGACGCGTGCGCCGCCTTTTTCGCAAGGAAGGCGGAGGGGGGCGTCGCCTCGGTATGCATCGGCGACTGCATCGTGGACGG
>DBWE01000029.1:4694-13519 GCA_002308315.1 Clostridiales bacterium UBA1246
CACTATCCCTTCCTCATGCGCATCGACGAGAACGACGCGCTGCCCGGCTTTGCCGAATACGCCTCGCAGGTCTCCCGCAGAGGCTGCGTGGCGAGCGTGGAGCTGAGCCACGCGGGGATATACGCTCAGGCCGTGGCCGCCAGGGGAGACCCGGTTTACGGGCCCGTGGAGACGGAAGGGCAGTACGGGCACGTGCTCGAAATGCCCGAAAGCGAGATAGAGCGCATCATCGGCTGCTACGCCAAGGCGGCGGCCTTCGCCAAGGGCGCGGGCTGCGGCATGGTGACGGTCCACGGCGGCCACGGCTGGATGCTGGCCCAGTTCTGGAACAAGACGCTCAATACCAGAAAGGATAAATGGGGCGGGCCGGACATAGAAAACCGCATGCGCTTTTCGCTGGAGGTATGCAGGGCCATACGCAGGGCCGTGGGCAACAACTTCCCCATCGAATTCCGCATGAGCGGCAGCGAGTGCTGTCCGGGAGGCTACGATATAGACGAGGGCATAGAGTTCGCCAAACGTCTGGACGGCCTGGTGGACCTCATCCACGTTTCCGCGGGACATCATCAGCAGCCGGACGCGATGGTGATCACCCATCCGAGCATGTTCTGCGAGGACGGCTGCAACGCGAAATACGCCCGCGAGATCAAAAAGCACGTCAGGACCCCCGTCGCCGCCGTAGGCGGCTTCACCGATCCGGAAATGATGGAGGAGCTTATAGCCTCCGGCGGGGCTGACGTGGTTGAATTCGCGCGGCAGACCCTCGCGGACCCGGATTTCGTGAACAAGGCGCGCACGGGCAGGGAGGACGAGATCAACAAGTGCCTGCGCTGCATGTCCTGCTTCGCCTCCACCGGGGAGGGGCGGCATTTCCACTGCGCCATAAATCCGGAGACCGGGCATGAGCTTGAGTACAGGTCCATGCCGCCGGTAAAGGAAAAAAAGACCGTGCTCGTCGCCGGAGGCGGCGTGGGCGGCATGGAGGCGGCTCTGACCGCGGCCCGGCGCGGCCACCGGGTAATACTGTGCGAAAAAGGGCCGAAGCTCGGCGGAGTCCTGCTGTGCGAGGACAAGGTGCCCTTCAAGAAGCATCTTAAGGAGTATCTTGAGCGGCAGGCCATGCTCTGCGCCCGGGAAGGGGTGGAGATAAGGCTGAACACGGAAGTGACTCCCCGGTACGCTCTGGCGGAAAAGCCGGACGTGCTCATCGCGGCTCTCGGCGCAAGGCCGGTGATGCCGCCGGTGGAGGGAATAGACGGGGCGAACGTTTTCGCCGCCGAGGAGGTATACGCCGATCCGGCCAAGGCCGGGAAAAAGACGGTCGTGCTCGGCGCGGGGCTGGTGGGCCTCGAGATCGCCCTGTTCCTGACGGACCTCGGCGTGGACGTGACCGTAACGGAGATCGCGGCTTTTCCGAATATGGGCTTCGGCTCGATGCATACGCTCGCGGTGAACAAGGAGCTGCGGGAGAGGAACATACCCGTGCGTCTCAGCACGAAAACGACGAGGATACGCTCCGACGGTGCCGAGATAGAGGACGCAAACGGAGCGGGCTTCATTCCCGCCGATACGGTCATTGTCGCCGCGGGCATGCGCGCGCTGAGGGACGAGGCCGCCGCGCTGGCCCAATGCGCGCCGGAGTTCGTCATGCTCGGCGACTGCAGGACGCCCAAAAACATCATCGCGGCTACTCAGCCCGCCCATACCGCCGCCATGCTGATAGGCGCGAGATAACGCAGGGGTCCCCTTGACACCCCTATGACGCTTTCCCCTCCGGTAAAAGATCGCCGTTGCAACAAAACAGAGGTTATCGTTAAATCCAGTAACGCTAAAGGATCGGAGGCTGCAGCTCGCAGGCACGCTCTCCGGGCGAACAGTTCGGCTGACGCGCCGGCTTTCCAAATCCGCAGCGACAGCAGACATGCCGTCCCCGCCCGTATAATCGAGAAACTCCCGCGCCGTCTCCGATGTACGGCTCTTTTTCCACTCGACGAGCTGAACTGTCCGCGTTTATAATATAAAGGAACAGCGTTACTGTCGGAATACCGGAAACCCTGAAATGAAGTGGAGGGGGAGTATGCGCAGCAACAGAATAAAAAAAGGTTTTACGTTGGCGGAGCTGCTGATCGTGGTCGCCATAATCGCGGTACTGGCTGCCATTGCCATACCGGTTTTTAACGGGAATGTCGCCGGAGCAAAAAAGGCCGCCTGCGAGGCCAACCGGCGTTCTCTTTACGGGCAGGTCGTCATTGAACATATGCTCAGCGGCAGACCGTGCTCGGAAGTGTTTGACGAGTTCGTCGGCGACGCGGGCATATGTCCGAGCGGAGGAGCGTTCTCATGGGAGGACGACGGCGATGCGGGGATAATCCACTGCGACTATCATGACGGCAGCGGCGGATCGGGAAGCGGCTCGGGAAGCACGCCGGTCCTGAGCGGGACAGCCGGTATATCGGCGGAAACGTTCCAAAGGGGAGCGGTGATTCAGGATGAGACCGGAACATGCGTCATCATGTCCGGCATGTGGGCTACGTGGACTGCATACTCCGGCGGGACAAAAGCCGCGGCGCTTGCGGAACAGTTTGGTACGGATGCCGTGATGGTCAACGCGTCGGACGTCAAGGATTCCTCGTTTACCGGGACGCTGCAGGTGGGAGATCTGTATTACGATTCCGCCTCGGATACGTATTACTACGTCAATCTCGTTTCTCAATACGAAAGCTGGCCCAACAGCTCATGGGTGCCTCTGCTGAAGTAGGAGCCCGGCGCCGGATCGATAAAGGAATAAAGCACACGCCGTTTTCACACCTTTCTGTTTGTGAAAACAAGGGCGTTTCGGCGGAATTTCAGCGAAGATCCGTGCAAGTTTTCACTATTTGGATTTTCCGCTCGGCGTTAAGTGCATCAAAAAATATGAAAAGCCGCAGCATCGCTGAGAAACTGCGACTTTTCCGGGCGGAGACGAAGGGCGCGGCCCGCCTGCGGGCTCGGTCAGGGCGCGGGAAAACAGTCCACCGGACTGTTTTCTTACACGCGTCCGTTCGAATCCCTGCTTTATTCTGACATATATTAAAAGAACACCCGGAAGGGTGTTCTTTTAATATGAAGCAATCGGGCGAAATCCCTGTGTATCGTTTTGAAGGGAATTGATTTCCTAGCAGTTGCAAGAAGCATACCAGTGTCTATAGGTGAAGGCAACCTGGATATCTGCGATTCGAGTGCGGTATTAACGATATCATTGACTTCCTTCTTCTATTGAAAATAACAGTAGACTTTGTTATTATTATACGTAAATAATTGGTAGGAAGTACATCATAATGACACTTAGGAACAAAACACCTGAGAAGATTCTAGTCAATACTGAGTTTCTGAAAAATGCAGTATCTGATGACAGAGAGATAAAAAATCTTGAAAGAGAAATTGAAACAAGCCGTGGGTTATTTTGGGCATTGCTGAGCGGTCTTTTAGCATGTCTGCTCCCATTAATTACCTCGGGAGGTGATTGGAAGCCTTGGGTGAGAGTAGTTATAATTCTTCTCAGTATCGGCTACGGGTTGGGAACACTGTGGTTTCTTGTCAGATTTTTGCAGTCGAAAAAACGGCTTGCTATAAAGCAACCACACAGTTTGGAAGACCGCGTTATTGATGAGTCAAAGGATAAAATTCGGTATACTGCATTACTGATTATTTGTTATCAAAAAGCAAAAACCGGGGAAGTCAAATTCATGACAGAAAAAAGCGGAAATTACATCATTCACTGTAATATGGACCCCAGCAAGAGTATCAATGATCAAAGTGAGAGTATTATAAACTACCTAGGCACAACATATAATGTGCAACGTGGGTCAATACAGAAGATTACGCCTCTTTCTGAGGATCCATTTTATAGTATAAAACCCATTCATGAAAAAGAAACCCAAAACGGGTTTGTTTTCTATCAAATCAGATTAAGGAAAAAGGTTAAGCAGGAATTAGTAAATCACCGTGATGTAGCGTGGAAGAGTATTCAGGAAATGGAGGAAATGCCTGAGTTAATGGGTCGAAACCAAGACATAATCACGGCACTAAAGGATAACAAAACAAAGATTTCTGATTCATTTGAAGACTACTATGGTCCCATTCACATTATCTGGAACATTACAAACAAATGCCCATATAACTGTGCAATCTGCGCTACTCAAGACTCAACGAGAGACGAAATTTCAACTGATTCAAAGTTGCGCATCTTGAACAATATTTTCGGTATAAAGGAAAAAATCAGTACTCTGGATTTCGCAGGTGGAGATCCAATGTGCGATGAGGAAATCCGAGCGGTAATTATGCAGGCTATAAACTCACTGGGCGAAGAGCATGTATCTGTCACAACTACTGGAAAGGGGCTTCAGGCTCTGGCATCTGAAGCAGAAGAAGAAACCGCGAAGCTCTTGAAAAAATGCGAGATCACGATCGATGCGTCGCATGATAATTTGAACCAGGGTACAGAGCAAAGTTCCTTTTCTCGAAAATCCTCTGAATACAACGGGCACAATTACGAACAGTTGCTACTATCATTGGACAATTTTCAGTCTCTGATAATTAATATTCCTATAATTGATGCTGACTTGAATGACATCGAAATCAATCATCTCATGTCGAAGCTGTTGAAGCTGAAGGAGGGGGTTCCCGGGATACATATCGAGGCACAAATTATACGATTGATGCCCGTAGGTGCGTTTTCAACGAATTACAGAGCTGAAGAATACCAAAACTATAATCCCATAGGAGTTGCAAAGCAAATAAAAAACTGCGTCGAGCAAGTAGGCATCCCCTGCCGTTTTCATTGCTCTTTACGTGTACTTCCTGATATGGATAGTAACTGTTCGCGCTGTAGCATGTTGGAGAGGAAAATAGCTATAGACTGTAGCGGTAATTTGTTTGCCTGTACTTGGGGTGCATATCTGCCAATGCCAGCCGGAGCACCAATCAGTCAAAATCCGTTTTATCTGGGTAATTTGACTACAGAGAATATGCGAAGCATTCTGGAGGGTCAGGGAAAAAAGACCGCCGCATATAAGAGAATCAGTAGAGATGTAGCCAATAACCTACCGAAGCCTTATTGTGAGGCTGTTTCTTGGTTCTTCCAACCTACAATGGAAGAAAACCATGACCCACTTTCAAAACAGCAATAGCCAAAGATCCCAGAAATATGAACAATAAAACCCATACCAAGCAAAGCGACTCACACAGCACACCATCGGAAAAGACTGGTGGGAGAGCGCAGTGATTCTCACTACGAAAGACGATAACTTGACCAGCTCTGATATTGACTACCTTGAGTATGTGCTGATTGAGCGTGCTTTCGCAATTGATAAGCTGGACTGCGATAACAAGAAAAAGGGCAATCCTCCGAAGGTCGACAAGTTCCGCAGGGTCATTCTGGATCAGTATCTTGCGGAGGCTCTGTTCCTGATGCAGCTCATCGGCATCACGGTGTTTTCTGACGGGAAAGCCAAGAAGCCTGACAAGGGGCAAAAGACCGCTCCGGTTACTCCGGTCATAAACACTATGGATGTCTCTACGAAGCTATCCCTCGGAAAGCGAGTGAAAGCGGAGGCTATCCAGTATGTAAAGGACCACGGTATCAGCATAGGCAAAGAAGTTAGTTATGCTGTGCGGCAAGCAAACAAGGCGGATTTCTGGATCAATCCGAAGGTCGACCTGCTTGGAACGGAATGGTACATAGTTCTGAATGACAATAAGGCAAACCAGCTCATCGTGTTGTGTGTACCCGCCAAGGCCATCGGTCTTAAGAGTGAAAATGGTACGAGGCTGGTAGCTCGTGCGGACAGACCGGAGGTCATTGACCTGACGATTGCCTGCGATACGCTCATTGATCGTCGAAGCGGCGTCGATTTTACCCCGTATGTAGTACAAAGGCTGCCGTATTGATTCTGTAAGCAAAGGAAGCAGCAAATGGCGAGAGTAAAGAATCCAGACAGCGCGAAATGGTGTGTGTACGTCCATAAAAACCGTGAAAACGGGAAAGTGTATGTTGGAAAGACCTGCCGCAAGCCTGAATATCGATGGAATAACGGAAAAGGATATCAGTTCCAGCATCACTTCTGGCACGCTATCCAAAAATACGGCTGGGATTCATTTGACCATACGATTGTCGCGGAGGATCTTTCTGCTGATGCGGCAAAAGAACTTGAGATTCAGCTGATCGCAGAATATGGCAGTATGGACCCCGACAAAGGATACAATCAGACTGCTGGTGGAGAAGGGATGCTTGGGTGGCATCATACCGAACATTCACGCGCAAGAATAATCGAATCGAACAAAACGCGTGGGGTAAGCGAAGAAACAAAGCAGAAACAGCGCGAATCCCATAAGGGGCGTTATGGCGGCGAAAAGAATCCGTTTTATGGCAAAACGCATACTGAAGCGGTGCGGCGTAGAATCTCCGAGGCAAACACAGGGAGATCTCACGAGATGTCAGAAGAAGCCCGTCGCAAAATAAGTGAGTCAAAGAAAGGAAAATATACTGGCGAAAATGCTCCGTGGTATGGTCGTAAGCATACCGAGGAACAAAAACAGAAAATCGGTCGTGCCAGTAAACGGTATCAAAATCTCCCGGAAGTAAAGGCAAAAAAGAGCGCCGCGGTTTCAGGGGAGAATAATCCCATGTACGGAAAGATTCCTTCAACAGCCATGGTCGTATGTCAGTATACGAAATCAGGTGAGTTTGTTGCGGAGTATCCTTCTGCGACTCATGCTAAACGCGCTACCGGGATCAGTAATGTCTCAATTGGATCGTGCTGTAAGGGCACTCTGAAAAGCGCTGGTGGCTTCGTTTGGAAGTATAAAGCGTCAAATTGAACGATACCCCTCTGTGAGAACGATTTGTCCGGAAGGGGCAGGCTGGGAGACCCTGAAAAAGCAAAAAAGCCGCTGCGGAAACTGCTCAGCAGCGGCTGCTTTCATATGGGTAGACGCCCGGAAGCGCCTGAAATCAAAGGGTTTCGGGCAAAAAAGAATAGCATGGCAATTCTATCAAAATTACCATGCTATTATGGTGGAGACGGAGGGATTCGAACCCTTGACCTTACGGATGCGAACCGTACGCTCTCCCAGCTGAGCTACGCCCCCATATCACGTATCGCTGCGGGTGCAACGACCACGTATCGGTTATTATAGCATGAAATAAAAAAAAGTAAAGTAAAATTTTGAGGTTTTCCGGGAACTATTTTTCGGCGGGGCCGTCAAAAATACATTGACGAAAGAACTCAAAAAGGGTATTATTTGATTGTGACAGATACGCGCCCCGCGGGTCGTATAAGGGATCCGGGCGGGCGGATATAATGATTATACCGTTATCGTAATGATGATCGCTATATGGAACGGAGGGACTTTATGGCTTTTTTCAATGAGGTCAAATGCGGACGCTGTGACAGGAAGTATTCCTCCATACGCAGCAGATGCCCCTACTGCGGGGCCAGAAAGAACCGTGACGGCAAGGACAGCTCGTCCGGAAAAAACGTACAGAATAACAGGCTGCAGTTTATCATAGGGGTTATCGTGTTCATTATTATCGTACTGGCCGTAATAATCCTCGTCTCGGCCAGTCTTAAAAACCGTGAGCCCGAGGGCGCCGATCCTTCGGAGAGTCCCGGCGTAGTCAGCGTGGACGGCAACGAATCCGCGCCTCCGTCCGACGAGCCCGTGGATACTCCTCCGCCGACCTTCGTGCCTACCGATCCTCCCGCCACGCCGGCTCCGGTGGTCAATTCCATCACGCTCAACCGGGATGACTTCACCATGTTCAAGGTCGGCGAGACCTTCCAGATGACGGCGACGCTTTCGCCGGCGGGTACCGAAGCGGAGATCATATGGATCTCCGAGGACGACAACGTCGTCACCGTGGATCAGGACGGCCTTGTGACCGCCGTTGACAGAGGCACAACGATAGTCAGCGCCACCGCCGGCGGCATAACGGAGGAATGCATAGTCCGCGTCAGGGCCGACGCGCCCAAGAAGCCCGAAGTCACCGACAATTCCGGCAGCTCCGGCAGCGGAGCTTCGTCGGGGATCTCGCTGAGCGCGACCGACGTTACCATACACAGCTCCACTAAGGAAAAATTCACGCTCAAGGTCAACGGCACGGACTCCACGCCCGTTTACTCCAGCAACAGCACCTGCGTCAGCGTCGACGCGAACGGAACGGTCGAGGCGGTGAGCAACGGTACCGCCACCATTACCGTAACGGTGCCGGAGAGCTCCGGCAGCACGGTCACGCTGGAATGCATAGTCCGCGTGATAAGCTGACGGAGATACGAAGCGCAGCAAAAACTGCTTCGGGGCTGCTGCAAACCACCATTTTGCAGCAGCCCCCTTTTTCGCCGCAAAAACAGTTGATAATAATGCGGAACGATAGTATACTGAATAAAAAGCTTGCGTTTTTTGAATAATGATCTCGGACCGCGCCGGAACACGATTAAAAGCTCGGGCGCGGAGCAGAGCCGTACTAACCGGGGAGGCAGCGGTGCCCTGTACCTGCAACCCGCTACAGCAGGGGTGAATCCCCGCCCCCGGTGTTTCTGTGTGTCGTCTGCCCCCTGTAAGCAGCGTTGACGAACCGGCCTTGCGCAACGCGGCCCCGTGAACCATGTCAGGCGGGAGACCGAGCAGCATTAAGCGGAATGCCGCGTGTGCCGCGAGGCAGCCGATTTTGAGCCGGCTGCAGGGGTAACGGATATATGGGAGCATCAAAGGCGGGTGTGCGGCTCTGCTCCGCGCCTGAGTTTCTGCATTGAAGGAACGAAAGATGTATCAGGCTTTATACAGAA
>DBWE01000029.1:13645-13779 GCA_002308315.1 Clostridiales bacterium UBA1246
AAGATACTCGCCAAGGCGGTCAACTGCGTCAATCCCGTGGGCGGTAATCCCTGCGGGAAATGCCCGATATGCATGGGCATAGACAGCGGGAGCATACTCGACGTTACCGAAATGGACGCTGCCTCCAACAACGG
>DBWE01000029.1:13923-18209 GCA_002308315.1 Clostridiales bacterium UBA1246
ACCACCGAGCTGCACAAGGTCCCGGCGACCATACTTTCCCGCTGCCAGCGGTATTCGTTCCGCCGCGTGCCGCAGCGGCTCATAAGGGAGCGTCTGAGCGAGGTGGCAAAGGCGGAGGGCATGGAGCTGACGGATCAGGCCGCCGATATGCTCGCCCGGCTGGCGGACGGCTCTCTGCGCGACGCGCTGTCGCTGCTGGATCAGTGCTCCGGCGAGCACGTGGACCGCGAAAGGATACTTTCCGCCATCGGCCTTGCCGAGAACGAGGAGATATACGATATCATGTCCGCCGTGGCGTCCAACGACGCCGGACGCGCGCTCGAGGTATTCGACGGGCTTTACCGCAGCGGCAAGGACAGCGCCTCGGTGCTGGGACAGCTTGCGGCGCTTCACAGAGATCTTCTCCTGGCGCGGCTGGCTCCGGAAGGCGGAACGGGCCTGATGAGCGGAGGCTTTTCCCGGGAAATGCTGTCCGCGCTCGGCGACGTTACAAGCGAGAGCGGACTGATAAGGGGCCTTGAAAGGATACAGGACGCTCTGGCGCAGCTCGGACGCAGCAGCGACAGACGCATTTCCGGAGAGCTGTGCATAATCAATCTTTGCCTGGGCTCCGGCGGCGCTCCGGAGCCGGAGCGGGCGGCGTCCGAAAGCGCGGCGCCGACCGGGCGGAAGCGCGGCGCGGCCCCGGCCGAGAGGCCCGCGGAGGAAAAAGGACCGGCACAGCCCGAAAAGAACGAGCCCGCGCCGGTCGAAAAGAACGACGATCCCAAAGCGGAGGAACGGCGCGAAGAAACGCCGCCGGAGCGGACGAAGGCCGAAAGCGGCTCCGCGGACGGACGGTATACGTGGAAGCAGCTTCTCGAGCTTTTGGAAAACAGGCTCGAGGTACCCCAATACATGCTTTTGATCGACGAGGCTCACGCCCGCGGCGAGATCGCCCCCGGAAAGCTCACCGTGCTTGCCGGCAGCGAGTTTTCGCGGCAGCAGTTCGACGACGAGGAGCTGAAGAAGGTCGTGGCGGAGGCGGCGTCGGAGCTTGCCGGGACGGAAGTGAAGGTATCCGTTGAGCTTCGGCAGGAAAAAACGGAAAGTAAATCAGACAAGCTGGACAGCTTTATGAGCGAGTTCGGCATCAGGGAGGAAAAATAAAATGGCTAAAAGCGCTTTTCGCGGCGGTTCTTACGGCGGCGGCATGAACATGAATATGATCAAGCAGGCCCAGAAAATGCAGCAGGACATGCTGAAAATGCAGGAGGATATCGAGAAGCAGAGCTATGAGGCAAGCTCGGGCGGCGGCGCGGTCAAGGCCGTGGCGAGCGGGAAAAACGAGCTGCTCTCTCTGGAGATCGCGCCGGACGCCGTGGATCCCGAGGACGTGGAGATGCTTCAGGATCTGATACTCGCGGCGGTCAACGAGGCCCTGCGAAAGGCCGAGAGCGCCAGGGCGGAGCAGATGTCGAAGCTCACCGGCGGACTCAACCTCAATTTGGGATTTTGAACAAAGCGCGGCAGCTGCCCTGCAGCTGCCGCGTATTTTTGCCTGTGTTTACCTGTGTTCAGATCGAGAAAAAGCGTCTGCCGTTCTCCGCGGTGACCGCGGCGGCGCGCTCGGGGCTTATGCCTCTGAAGGACGCCACGGCGGCGCAGATATATTCAAGATACGACGAGTCGTTCCGTTTTCCCCGGAAGGGCTCGGGGGTCATATAGGGGCAGTCCGTTTCCAGCATTATCCTGTCCTCGGGCAGGGAGGCGACTATCCCGGGCGCCTTTTTCGCGTTTTTGAAGGTCACCGCCCCGGTAAATGAGATATACCATCCGAGCCTTACGAGCTCTTCGGCCAGCTCGGCGCTTCCGGAAAAGCAGTGGAACACGCCCGTCACGCCCCTGAATTCCCGCACGATCGCCAGACAGTCCTCATGGGCCTCGCGGTCGTGTACTATCACCGGCATGTCAAGAGCGCGGGCAAGCTCCAGCTGCGCCCGAAAAGCCTTTTTCTGAACGTCGCGCGGAGAAAGGTCATAGTGATAATCCAGCCCGATCTCGCCTATGGCTTTCACCTTTTCGTGACGGCAGCAGCTTTCGATGAGCGCGAGGGCGGCGTCGTCGAGCGTATCGGCGTCGTGAGGATGTATGCCGACCGCGGCGTAAACGAAGGGATACTTCTCCGCGAGCGCCACGGAGCTTTTCACCGTGGGCAGATCGCAGGCGGCGTTCATCACAAGCTCCACGCCCTTTTCAGGCAGGGAGGAGAGCACCCCGTCTCTGTCGGCGTCGAATTTTCCGTCGTCATAATGAGCATGTGTGTCAAAATACATGCATATCACCTCTGCTTTGAGAAAATAATACTTGCAAAAGTATCAAACCTGTGGTAACATACTCTCTGCATCTGCCGCGGTGCCAGCCGTGCCGCGCCGAAATACGGGGTGCAGGGATCGCCGCAGTGCTTTTTTTCAGAAAGGATGCTGACTGATGAACACAGCCACGATAATACTTACCGTAATACAGCTGATCGTATCGCTGAGCGTAATAGCGATCGTTCTTTTCCAGTCCGGCAAAAGCGCCGGCCTTTCCGGAGCCATCGGCGGCGTTGCCGACAGCTTTATGGCCAAGAACAAGGCAAAGAGCGTAGACGCGAAGCTTGCCAAGATGACCAAGTATATCGGCCTTGCTTTCGTCGTGCTCACGCTGGTGCTCAATATCCTCGCATAATTTTTCAGGTGTTCGGCATCGGGACCGCAGGAGCGGTCCCGATGTTTTTATGCCTTCAGCAGTATTTTGAGCAGATAGATCCAGCAGGGAAGAGTGATCACGCTCAGCAGGGTGGAGGCGAGCACGGTCACGGAGGCGTCGCGGCAGGCCTCGTCCGTGCGGCCGGCGTTTACGGAAAACGCCGTCAGAAGCGAGGGGACCGGCACGGCGGCGTAGGTAAAAACCACCTGCCTGGTATGAACGTCCGCCGGGATGAGCAGCAGCAATGCGAGCATCACCGCCGGGGCCGCGAAATTGCGCAGCAGCACGGCAGAAAAGACGCGGCGTCTCTGCCATATCAGCTTCGGAGCGGCGTCCGCCATGCCCATGCCGACTATGAGCATGCCCAGGGGCGAGGCGGCGCTGCCGAGAGCGTTCACCGCGGCGTCGACGAACTGCGGCGGCCTGATATGGGCAAGCAGCATTATAAGACCGACGGCGATGGATACGGTGGGAGGATTTATCAGCTGCCGGGCGGCTTCCTTCAGATCAAATCTGCGCGAGCTGCGGTCGGGAGAAAGAAGAAAATACGGAGCGGCGTAAAAGACGAGGCGTATGGGCAGAGTGAAAAGAGCGTAGGTGAACAGACCGGATTGCCCGTAAAGCTCGGTGACCACGGGAAAGCCTATGAAGGTAAAATTGCCGAACACTGTGGAAAAACGCGCCGTTTTTGCGATATCTCCGCGTCCGAGAAGGACGAAGGCCGCCTGACCGACGGCAAAGAGCAGTATTATCGTCGCGGCCGACAGCAGCAGTATCATGGGTATGTCCGCCCCGCCGCCGCTCTCGCGTCCGTACAGGGAGCGGGCTATCATGCAGGGCAGCAGGACGTTTATAACGAATTTGGAAAGCTGGCCGCGGAAATCGCCGGAGAAAAGCTTTATGCGCATGATGAGAAAGCCCGCGAAAACCAGCAGGGCGAATTCCAGCGATACGGAAATGATCGACATATGCGTATATCCTCACATAAGAAACGGACGGATCATCGGGAAACCGGTATCAATGATAACACAACCGTATGGGCGCATACAAGGGAGCGGCGGCAAAAAGATCGTGCGCGCCGCANNTGCGGCGCGCACGGATAACTCGGGACGCGCGGACGCTTCGGTCCGCTTCGGGTATATCTTACTCCTCGGGAGTGATGGTGATCTTGTAAAGATAGAAGGGGTTGGCGCTCTTCGCGCGGAATACGAGGTACACGTCCTTGGCTTCCGTTCCGGCGTATTTGGGGGAGACGGTGATCACGGCGTGCTTATTGGTNNNTCGCTGCCCTCGTCAAGCTCCAGAACGACGTCGATGTAATCGGTGTTCAGGTCGCTGCCTATATTGATAACGGGCCAGGAGGACTGAACGAAGGAAGCGGGGAAGGCTTCGTCGGAGAAATAGCAGCTGAAGCCGTATCCGTTGTTGTAGCCGAGAGAGCCGCTCACAAAGCTGCTCTCGCCGGATGCGTAATCCTCCAGCTCGTTATCGTCGGCCTTCTCATAGGTGCCGATGTAGGATACTGCCTTGGCGGAGAGAGTATAGGCGCCTGCCGC
>DBWE01000163.1:0-5595 GCA_002308315.1 Clostridiales bacterium UBA1246
GCACAGGGGGCGGTTCCGTGTGTCCGGCGCCGCGCTTCTACCGCAGCCGCCCGGCAAGGCGCTCCGCGGCCGCGGCAGCGCCGGCGGAAATGCGGTCTGCAAGCCGCCGTACGCCAAGCAGAGCGAACAGCCCGGTCAGTATCCTGTCCGCCGTGACCGAGGCCGCCAGGAAGATAAACGAAAAGGCGGAAACGGACAGAAAAATAGGCGGCAGGGGACCGGAGGCGAGGTCGGCAAAGCGCATATACATCAAATTCTGCCATATAAACGGGTGGCAGTTCAGTATATAGGCGGAGAAGGCGCCGGGGGCGGCAAAGGAGATCGCTTTTCCCGCGGCGTGACCGACGCGTATTTTTGAAAACAGGATCAGGTACAGCAGCGCCGCGCCCAGCACCGTGGGAGAGGTATAGGAAATGAACATCGCCCGGGAGAAGCTGACGTTGAAAAAGCGGAAATCGAGCCCGAAGAGCTTCCACAGCCAGCCCAGAGCGCCGAGAACGACTATGCCCGCGACGGAAACGGCGGGATGCAGGCTTTTGCCGAGCCCGCATTTTTTTACGGCGGCGCCCATGATATATAAGAGAGCGAGCCAGATGAACGAATATCCGTTTTCGAGGTGAAAGCGCCTCGCGGTGTTGTCATAGACCGAGAAAAGCACGAAAATAACGATGAATATTTTTCTCAGAGTCTTTTCCGGGCAGGCCCTTATGCCCGCGTTAAGGAAGGGGAGAGAGAAAAACAGAGCGGTATAGGCGCTGAAATACCAATAAAGGCCGTTGGAAACGGGAAAGATCATCTTGAAAACGTCGCGCCGGACTACCGACTGGGGCAGGATGAGCTTGCCGATAAGCATGATCCCGACGCCGTAGACGACCACCCGCAGCCAGAGCATGAGATATCCGGATATTTTAAATTTTTTCGGCAGGTCGGAATAAGAGACGTACCCGCTGATCAGCGCGAAAATATCCACCGCGCAGAAGGCGAAGGCCTCCATTGCCCAGGAAAACATATACTGACTGCCGCCCTCGGCGGCGGTCTGCAGGAGCCCGCCCTGGCCGAGAGAATGCAGAACGATGATATAAAACCCGGCAAGTATGCGAAGCAGGTCGATCCCGAGATTTCGCCCGGCCGGCGGCGCGGCGTCCGCGGAAAACGGAAGGGATGTTCTTTCCACAGGTATGACCTCACTCAGGCAGAATGTCGATGCATATCCCAAAAGGATCTTGAAGCCATTTTAACATATCCGAAGGGGATATACAATAATGAGCACGGGGAGTGACACACAGAACACCGTCCCCTGTGCCGATTACAGCCGAAACGCATGGCTCCCGTAATTCGGGACCATGCGTTTCGGTCAAGATAAGGAAGAATATGAAACCGTTCAATTTGTATGAGCCATGCCGCGAATGACCAGCCTTGCCAGCTCGGACACGTCCTTCGCCGCCACGGTCTCGGCGGCGGGAAGGACTATTTTCAGATCCCGCTCCATTGCCTGGAACAGAAGGGCCTTTTTCACTGTGGCGGAGGTGGCCCCGGCGCAGCTGCGGGCGGTGTCGAGCTGCGCGGCAAGCTCGGGGGTCACTTTCATCATCCTTGCAAGACTTGCCTGAGTGAGCGCCGCGATGGAGTCGCTGCGGCACTCTCCCTCGGGCAGCATGTATTTGCCGAATATATAGCCGCGCAGGTGCGCCCTGATATAACCGAACTCGGGCGGATCGCTTTCGCGGATGTATTTTGCTTCCGCCGCGGCCGCGGCGGTATATCTTTTCAGGGTCTCCAGGACCCTTTTGCGGTCCTGCGCGCTCAAAGGGATATGAGGGGCTCCGCGCCCAGGACCTCGGCAAGCATGATGAGCCTGTCGGTATAGTCGCCGTAGACGAGGGCAACGTGATTTCCCACCAGGCACTGCTTTTTGTAGCAGTCCATCTGATCCCTGACGCGGAAGATCACCAGGTTGTTGCAGTTGTTGGCCTCGTAGCCGTCGCCGCATACCACTTCGCCGCGGGCGATGAAGAGCTTGCTGCCGTCGGGGCTGAAGCGGCACATGGTCACGGTCTGCCCCGCGTCCTGATCGAAGTCGTAGCGCAGTACCGCGCCGAACTTCTGCTCATGGGCGAAATGGCGAAGAGCGTATTTGCCCTTCTCGGTCGGCTTGCGGTAGCAGCGGTTGGCGACGCTGTGCTCCATCACGTAGAGGTTGTGAGGATCGTCGGCGATGAGCCGTGCCTTAACCTCGTCGGAGGGCCAGCGGGCCAGAGACATGAAGGTCCCGTCCTTTTCCTCGTAGGGCAGGGGGGTGGTGTTGCCCATGTAGGGGCGCTGACCGGAAACCGCGATAAGCGCCTGCTGGCTGAGGACGGAGTCGGCGTCATACTCGCAGGAGGAGGGGATGCCCTGCTCCATCATGAGAGAATGGGTCAGGCAGAAGGTGAATTTCATCTCGTTGATGCGTCTTGTTGAGCAGATATCCGGACACGGAGCGGTGAAGCCGTTGCACTCCAGCAGGTCCAGATTTTTGCGGACGGTAAGGTAGGCGACCAGGGAATTGATGAGATACTGGCGGCTTATGTCCGCCACCTCGGCTCCGCCGATGAGCTCGTCGGCCATCGTCCCGGCTTCCCTGAGCTCCTCCTCGGTGATGTTGGGGGTCACGCGGCCGGGGGTGGTGTGGTTGCCGCCCTCGGGCAGCGGGGACATCTGGTCGAGCAGCTCGTGGGCGTTGACATAGCGGAAGCGCGCCCCGAGACGCTTGGTGATGAGCTCGTGGTTGGTAAAGGTGTCCACGCTGCTGAAGGATACGTTTGAATTGAAGCGGTTGACGAGGAGTATGCGGGTGTTGCGTATCACCTTTTTGGCCCGCAGAGCGGCCAGCAGCTTCGTGGTCTCGGACCAGCACAGCGGCGCGTAGACCTCCTTGTCGGGCTCCTTGGCCTTTATGGCCGCGTAATCGGTGATGGGAGAGAAGGCGCTCTCCGGATCTATGATGAGGGGTGTGTCGAAGCGCAGGGCAAAGTCCACCACGATATCGTCCAGACCTATGTTGGTAAAGAAGAAAGCCGCGTCCGCGTCCACCATGGCAAGACGCAGGTTCTCCCACATCTCCAGCGTGTTTTCCCAGTCGTCCGTGCGGCCTGCGCGGATCGGCTCCAGCACGTCCACGCCTTCGGGCTTGTAAGCGTTCAGCCGGTCAAGGAACATGGTGAAGAGGTCCTCGTTGGCAAACTTGTCGAAGCCGGGCTGCAGGGCCTCGCCCTGACCGAAGCGGCAGGGACCCTCATAGAAGTACCTGTGCTCCAGACCTAAAAGCACGGGACGTACCTTCAGACGGATGTCGGATGCCTTGATAATGCTCATTGCGTGTCCTCCTTTTGGGTGATGTTGTTATTCCCGCGGGCGTCAGCCCGTCGGGGAGTTTTCTTTCAGCAGCCGGGCGGCGCTTTTTTGCAGGGACGCGGCCGCGTAGCCTATGCCCCTTTGCCGCCGGTCGTCGAAGGAGCCCATCAGCATGGGATCCTTCCAGAAATACAGCTCCGCTTCGGCGGCTGCCCTGAGCGGCCTGCCGTCCAGCACGTTCATCAGCAGGTACAGAAGTCCCTTGATGATGTACGTATCGCTGTCGGCGGAAAAGCGAAAGAGTCCCTGTTCCTCCCGCGCTTTGAGCCACACGTGGGACTGACAGCCCTTCACCTCGTTTTCGGGCTGCCGGACGTCCTCCGGGCAGGGAGGCAGCAGAGCCGCCAGAGACAGCAGGTAGCTGTAGCGGGTAAAATCGTCTTCGATCTGACGGAGCTCGTCAAGAATGGCCTCCTGCTCCGCTCTGATCTCATCCATGCTTTCCCGCCCCCACGGTCCGGGAAAGCGCGGCGATCTGCTCGAGCGCGTCGCCGAACCGGTCCAGCTCCTCACCGGTGTTATAGAAAGCGGGGGACAGACGGACGGAGCCGGAGATCCCCAGGCGGGCGTGAAGTGCGTCGGCGCAGTGACGGCCGGAGCGAAGAGCGAAGCCCTTTTTATCCAGCAGCACGGCCGCGTCGTAGGCCTGCAGCGGCGGCAGAAGGAAGCTCAGCACGCCGGAGCGGCGCTTCGGAGCGCCGAGGATACGCAGGCCGTCTATCGAAGAGAGACGCTCCTCCGCATGGCGCAGCAGCTCCCTTTCATAGGCGGCGATACGTCTGCGTCCCACGACCTGGAGATATTCCAGCGCGGCGCCCAGCCCCGCGATACCGGAGAGGTTGAGGGTCCCCGCCTCGAATTTTCCGACGCCCGACTCGTATTCCGGCTCCGGAATACGCAGCTCGCGAAGCATTCCGCCCCCGTAACGGACCGGCGGCAGGCGGTCGATCCATTCGGCTTTGGCGTAAAGCACGCCGATGCCCGTGGGGCCCATGAGCTTATGGCCGGAGAAAAAGAGAAAATCGCAGTCAGGAGATTTCAGCTCCGGGAGATCGCAGCGCATGGCCTGCGCCGCGTCCACGGCCACGGCGGCGCCCGCGGAATGAGCCGAGGAAACGATCTGAGAAAGGGGATTGACGGTGCCGAGTACGTTGGAGACCGCGGTGACCGCCAGCAGCCGGGGCTTTTTTTCGAGCCTGCGATACAGGTCTTCCATATCAAGCTCGCCGTCTTCTCGTATTTTTACCAGCTCCAAAACGGCGCCGGTGCGGCGGCAGGCCTCCAGCCAGGGCAGCAGGTTGGAATTGTGCTCCATTTCCGTGGCGAGCACCAGGTCTCCCCGCTTGAGCTCGCCCAGGGCAAAGGCCTCGGCCAGCATATTGGCGGAGTCGGTCGCGCCGGAGGTGAAAACGATCTCGTCCCGCGATACTCTCAAAAAATCGGCGGTGAGCTGCCGGGTCTCCTCCAGGGCCTCCGTCGCGCGGGCACTGAGGCAGTAGACGCCGCGATGGACGTTGGCGTGCCGGAGGCTCCAATAATCCTCCATAGCCCAAAGCACCGGCCGGGGACATTGTGTGGTAGCCGCGTTGTCCAGATATACCGTGCTTTTTCCGCGGCAGTTTCCCCGGGCGATCATGGGAAAATCCCGCTTTCTGATCACGTTCTGCCAGTCGTCCATGGCGCTTCCTCCGGTCAAATACTTGACTGCAGTATGCGTAAACGGCGCCGCGTTTGTCAACGCGGCGCCGTTTACGTTTTGAAAAGGGAGGTTTTATAAACGGTTGATTCAGTTAACGCTCAGTTTCACGCATTCCTCCAGGAATACTCTGGCCAGGGGATTGCCGTTGCCCTCGTTCCATACCAGGACGAAATCCTCCGGGGGGAATTCCTTCAGCCTGCAGCAGGTCACGGCATGTCCGTTGGCCATGATGTGATCGGAGTTGGCGATGGCGAGCCCCTTGTTCAGCTCTACCCAGAATATCTGGGTATCGAGATTGGGGGCGTGAAGGATCTTCGGCTCGAAACCCGCCGCGATACAGGCGGAACGGACCATGCGGTCCGAATAGAGGGTCTCCGAATCGGTGGGAAGGATAAACGGATCGTTCCGGAAATCCGCCAGAGTCAGCCCTTCCCTGCCCGCGCAGGGGTGGGACTTAGGCATTACCAGCAGGGTATCCTGCTTCAATATCGGCAGATAATGGA
>DBWE01000163.1:5701-7117 GCA_002308315.1 Clostridiales bacterium UBA1246
CGGGGGTAGCTTTGCTCGAACTGCATGATCAGGTTTCGTATGCGGTCGTCCAGCATCTGCCCTTTGAGAAAGCCGAAGCTGAGGGTCCCGCTTACGTCCCGGGCGAGGGACTTGGCCTCCTCCAGGGCTCTGGAGAAGCTGAGGCGGCTGCGCTTCATGGTCTCGAGCAGGACCGCGCCCGACGGCGTGAGGGACAGCGCGTGTCTGCCGCGCCAGAAAAGAGTCACGTCCAGCTCCCGTTCCAGAGCCTGGATATTCTTGCTGACCGCGGCGGTGGTCATATAGAGATGCCGGGCGGCCTTGGTAAAGCTTTTGTACTCCGCGGCGGCGAAAAAGCATTCCACCTGTGAGCTCGTCATCCGGCGTCTCCCTCCTTTTTTCGCGCCTTATTATGTATACTATTTTATCACCGTATTTTTTTCCGTCAACCGCTCCGCCGCCGGAAAAGGGACCTGACCCCCTCTGAGTTTTTCCGTTCTATTAAGGGGTATTTAAAAAAGCGTTGACGCAGTAACGGACGGTCCCGTGTTTTCATACCGTGAAAACACGGGACCGTCCGGCTGAGTGCGCTTTCAGATTTACCGATCACAGCTCCAATTCGTAAAGGTCGATATTCAGCTTGGGTAAAAAACCGCAGCCGGCGGCGAGCTTTAACGCCGGGACGTTTTCTCCGTCATATTCATATACGACCGTTTCGTTGGGGAACAATCCCAAAACATGCTCCATGAGTGCCTTTCCGTAACCTTTTCCCCGTTGATCCGGTCTTGTGAACGGGTTGACCAGCTTGTTTTGCCTGAAATCTATCTCCTCATAGCATGTCGTCGAAACCTGTATGGCAGACAACAGGCTGCCGTCAGAAACAAATCCGTAAACCGCGCTTTTAAACTCCGCCGTATCCGCTGCACATATAATGGTTTCGTAAGCGGCACGATATACGCCGCGCTGATGAGGCGTGACGTCGGAGCGTTCAAACAAGCCGTCCAACAAGGGAAGACTCAGCTCATCTATTTTAATGATTTGCGGGTCCGCCGAAAGATTTGTTTTTCCGTCACGAATGAATATGGAGCACCTTTCTTCTTCTTTACGGTGGATCTGTTTCTCGGGCAAGCCGAAAAAATCCACTCCGGCTAAAGCAAAAACCCGCGCCGTATTTTCCGTTTCGGCCATTTGCCGGATAAGGGAAACGTCCAGAGCTTCCGAAGACGCCCAGGAAAACCACGCGCCGGTGCCCTCCGGCCGACCTGCAATTTCACGGAACAAGGTCGAGCGGCGGTCGATATGCATAGCCCTGACGATTTCCACATTCAGCCTTTTGGATAATGCTTCGCTCCGAAATGAGCCGCAAAAGGCAGTATATACATCTTCCTGTCTGTATTCCATTCAGTATCCCTAAGCAGACGGAACCTATACGAACCC
>DBWE01000181.1:0-167 GCA_002308315.1 Clostridiales bacterium UBA1246
CCCTTTTTGCCGTCACGGTCTCAGTGTACCGTCACGTGCAGGCCGTATTCGCTCATCATTGCCTTGAGCCCCTGCATGAATTCCTCCGAGGGCGGCGTCGCCTCAAGGGCGGGAGCGTCGCTTATGCGCGAGTATTTCGCCGCGCCGAGATTGTGGTACGGCAGCAG
>DBWE01000181.1:203-4784 GCA_002308315.1 Clostridiales bacterium UBA1246
GCGCGGATGTTCGCCTCGTCGTCGTTGAAGAGAGGTATCACGGGTATGCGTATCTGCATTTTCGCTCCGGCCGCGGCAAGACGGCGGGCGTTGTCGAGGATGAGCTCGTTGGGCACGCCCGTGGCTGATTTATGCCTTGCGCTGTCCATGTGCTTAAGATCGTACAGATACAGGTCGGTAAGAGGGAGAGTACGCTCCACCGTTTCCCACGGCGCGAAGCCCGTGGTATCGAGAGCGGTATGTATGCCCTCGGCCTTCAGCCGCCTGAGTACGGCGACGGTGAAATCCGCCTGACTGAGCGCCTCGCCGCCCGATACGGTCACGCCGCCGCCCGAGCGCTCGAAAAAGCGCCTGTCGCGCAGCAGCCTTTCCGTAAGCTCGTCCACGGTATAGTCTTTTCCGCAGATATACAAAGCCCCGGGATAGCAGACCTCGGCGCATTTGCCGCAGTTGTCGCACAGCTGCCGGTCTATATGCACCAGCCGCACCTCCCTGTTTTCGGAGGCGTCAAAGCGGGTGCCGCCGAACTCCACGGCGGAGACGGGGCAGGCCTTTATGCAGCGCTCGCGGCACAGCTCAATGCCCTGGCAGCGCATGGCTATCCAGCTAAGCTGGGGATAAAAGGCCTGAGACTCCGGGCTGTGGCACCAGGGACAGCGAAGGGGGCAGCCCTTCAGAAACACTGTGGTGCGTATGCCCGGGCCGTCCTGCACGGAAAAGCCCTGTATGTCGTATATTTTCCCGGTAAGTCTGCTTTCGTCCACGCTTCGTTCACCCTGCCCCGTCACAGGCCCATTTCCGTCCTGCGTATGAGGTCGTCCTGGCAGTCCTTGAACACTTCGACGAAATAGGCCGAGAAGCCCGCCACGCGCACGATGAGGTCCCTGTAATTCTCGGGATGCGCCTGCGCGTCTCTGAGCGTGTCGCTGGAAATGATGTTCAGCTGCAGCTCCATCCCGCCGCCGTCAAAGAAGGTCTGCATCACGTTTTTGAGCTTTTCCGGGCCGTCCTCGCCGCTGAGGGCGGTGGGATGGAATTTCATGTTGCAGAGCGTTCCGTTGGCGTACTTGGTCTGGTCGAAGTCGAGTATGGAATTCATGCAGGCGATAGGGCCGCTCTTGTCCGTGCCCTGCACCGGGGAGATGCCGTCGGACAGCGGCTGGCCGAACTTGCGCCCGTCGGGCGTGGCCCAGGTGAAGAAGCCGAAGATCACGTTGGCGGTGACGGGGTAGCAGCCGGCGCAGAAGCGGTTGCCCCGGGGACCGGTGGCGCTGTTGATGGCGTCGGCGTAAGCGTCGGCGGTGAAGCGGATGTATTTGTCCGCCTCGGGATCGCCGTTGCCGTAGCGCGGCACCCGGCCGTTTATGATCTGGCGCAGCTCCTCATAGCCCTCCCAGTTATGCATTATCGCGTCGTAGAGCTGACGGGTGGTGGCTATTTTTTCGCGGAAGCAGACGCAGTCTATCACGTTGAGGCTGTCGGCCACGTTGCCGAGACCTATGCAGGAATTGCCGGTGGAATTGTATTTCGCTCCGCCCCACATCACGTCCGCGCCGGACTCCATGCAGCCGTCCATGGTGGCCGAGAGCATGGGCAGAGGGGTATGGAAGGAGCTCATGGACTCCCAGGCGTTCACGCAGCTCGCCTGCCAGCGGCAGAAGAAGTCAAGCTGAGTCTTTACTGCGGCGAGCACCGCGTCCATGTCGGTCATTTCATACAGGTAGCCCGTCGCGGGGCCCGTGCGCTTCGGAGCGCCGCCGGAGGGCAGGGGGTTGACGCCGTTGTTTATCGCCATGAGCAGCGCGTTGGGAAGATTCATGTACGCCTCGGTGCCGGTGCCGCCCGGCTCGGCCCATTCGCCGCCGCATACCGCGGGCTCCACGCAGCCCAGCAGGCAGTAATTGCGCGCGTCCTCGAGGGCCACGCCGCGCTTCATCAGAGCGGGGATTATCACGTCGTCGTTTTCAAAGCTCGGCACGCCGCCGGAAATGCGCGTGGTGGTTATCGCGGCCTCCCACAGCTCCGCGGGAGTGCCGGGGTGTATCCTGAGCGACTGGGGAGGATCGTGCAGCACGAGGCGGCCCGCGGACTGCAGCATCATGTACGTTACGGGATTTGTCGCGTCGCTGCCGTCCCTGTTCACTCCGCCGAGGGTCATCAGCTGTCCGCTGGTGTAGCCCGGGCCGGACTTGGTGGCGCCCTCGGACCATATCTTGTTGCATTCGGCGACCTTGAGATAGAACAGGTCCAGAAGCTCCTGAGCGTATTCCTCGCTTATAGTGCCGTCAGCTATATCCTTTTCGTAATAGCTGCCGAGGTACTGGTCTACGCGCCCGTAGCTTATGCCGTGCTGCTGGCCGTCCATGCACATGGCGAGCTGATACAGATAGATGCACTGAAGCGCGTCATGGAAATTGCGGCAGGGGTTTTCCATGATCCAGTCAAGGCAGTCCGCCATTTCGAGCAGCTCCTTTTTGCGCTCCGGATCGCTCTCCAGTCCGGCGAGACGCGCGCATTCGGCCGCGTAGCGCTTCGACCAGGTTATTATGCCCCGGGCTACTATCGAAACGGCGCGGTAGAAGTTATAGCGGGTGTTGTCCCGGCCGTAAATGCCGTTGTCCTCCATCTCCTTCATCTTCGCCTCGGCCTCGCGCGCTATCGCGCCGAAGCCCTTGCGGGTCGCGGTCCAGAAATTGCCGCAGAAATGGCCGACGGGGGACTGGCAGTTGTCCTTGGTGTTGAAGTATATTACTCCGTTGCCGGCTATCTCGCTCAGGCCGACGGGCATATACTCGTCCACGATGGCGCTCACGCTGTTTTTGTCCCAGAAATCGCCCGTTTCAAGCAGGTACTTTTCGTCCTCGGGGTCGATGTCATAGGGGTCCTGCTCGCGCAGAGGGATGGTGCCCGCGCGCAGCTCGCTCATGAACCAGTTGAAGGAGGTCTCGGGGTAGAGCGCGCAGCAGCGGTAGCTCGCGCCCTGCCAGCCGACGATCACCTCGCCCTCGTTTATCAGAACGGGCATTTTCTCGAAAAGAAGGGCGAGGGTCTTCGCCCGCTTGAGTATGCCGGTGAGCTGCGGATTGTCCATATAGAATTCCGTGACCAGCCGGTATCTGCTGATGTCTACCTTAGGGCGGGTGGTGCGGTATTTTTCCCGTATCTTCGCCACCCTCATCGTCATGGGCTTTAACTGAAACATTTTTCATACCTCCGTAATTCGCCGGGCAGGGACGTTCTTTCACTGTCTGAGACCATCGTAACACAGCCTCGGGAAAAGTCAAGAAAAAGGGAGTATCAGCAGCGTCCGGAATGATTTCCGCAGTCGTGTTCGCCGCATTCGTGTCCTCCGCAGTCGTGCCCGTCCCCGTGATGCTCGCCGTGGTGGGAGCATACCGCGTCGGGATCGTAGGCGAGCCGGCCGTCGAGAAGGTCCCTGACGGCGTCGTCGGCGCTGCCGGATACTCCGCCGTAGAGCTTTATCCCCTTTTCCGCCAGCGCGGCCCTGGCTCCGCCGCCTATGCCGCCGCATATCAGCGCGTCGACCCCGGACTCCGCCAGAAGTCCCGCCAGGGCGCTGTGTCCGCTCTCGCCCGCGCCGAGCAGGCCGGTATTTACCGTCTTTCCGTCCTCTGTGCGGTATAGCTTGAAAAATCTGCAGTGTCCGAAATGCTGGAACACTTCTCCGTTTTCATAGGTTACTGCAATTTTCATTAAACTCTATCTCCTTTTAATATTGAAATCAAATCGAACTATTATATTATAGTACAGCCAAATATTCATTTCAACAGAAAAAGAAAAACAGCCGAACCATTGAAAATCAACGGTTTCAGGCTGTTTTTCCGTGGAGGCGACACCCGGATTTGAACCGGGGNNTGCCCTCGCTGCCGTCGCAGAGCATGTAGCAGCCGCCGCTTATCGTGAGCGGGCGCGACTCCACGAGCGTTTCGGCCAGCTTGCGCCGGGCGCTGCGGTATATCTCCTGCACCGTCGTCCTCGATATGCGCATATATCTGCCGCACTCCTCCTGAGTGAAGCCCTGATAGTCTATGAGCCTTATCGCCTCATATTCGTCCACGGTCATCACGACCTCCCCGCGGGCGGCCTCTCCGCAGTCCGCGGGACGGAAACGGCACTCCTGTGGAAGACGGCATACCTTTCGGCCTTTGACGGGCCTGGGCATGGGATCACCTCCGATCACGCGTATATAATCTATCATAGTTTCCGGCATATGTCAATAACTCGGCGTAAAAGGCCCGGTCCTCCGCGTTTCACGGGGGACCGGGCGGCGCCGGGCGACCGATCTCAGGAGAAGATGACTGCATACAGCCGGGTGAGCATGGCGGCGGCCTGCGCCCTCGTGCAGTCCGCGGCGGGCATGATGAGTCCGCCGTCGCCGCCCGTAAGTATGCCGCAGGCGAGGGCTGTGCCGACGCCGTCGAGAGCGTAGGGGGAGATCGCGGAAGCGTCCGCGGCCGCGACGGGCAGCGGTTTCGCCGAAGGGAGCCTGCGGAGCAGGAAGCGGCAGGCGAGCACGGCGGCGTCCTGGCGGGAAAGTATCTCCTCCGGAGCGAAGCTGCC
>DBWE01000035.1:0-316 GCA_002308315.1 Clostridiales bacterium UBA1246
GTTCTTATAGGTTCCGTCTGCTATAGCCTCAGGCATTTTTCAAAAGGCTGTCGTAGCAGTCGTTTTCCAGCGAGCATCCGCCGCATTTGGTGCAGCCCTCCTGCTTTGAGTACTGCAGGCCGTGCTTTATGAGCAGCCCGCCCAGAACGATTGACATTTCCTCCAGCTCCGCGGGATCGCAGCGGCCGAAGCCGTTCAGCTCGCAGTCGTCCATCGGTCTGAAGGGCATTATCGTGGGGAACACGCCCTCGGCGGCCATCACCGCGCACTCGCGCAGGATGTCCTCCTTCGGCTGTATCCCGCCTATCAGCACGCT
>DBWE01000035.1:443-2736 GCA_002308315.1 Clostridiales bacterium UBA1246
GCAGCCCGCGTCGCGCAGCTGCTCCAGCAGCCCGAAGTCCGTGGGCGGCGCGAACTCTATGGCTATGCGGCAGTCGGAAAAGGCGCGTATGGCCTTCGTCAGCTCTATCCAGTAGCGCAGCATATTGTCCGGGTCGCGGTAAGTGCCGCCGCTGAAATTGAGCATATAGTACGACGGCGTCTGTTCCAGCAGCCGCTTTATGCCCACGCAGAGCTCGTCGATATCCACGGGAGCGCTTCTGTCGGCCTTCAGCGAGCAGAAGCGGCATTTCCTGCCCGGCTCGTCATAGCAGCACACCGTGCTCGGCCATATATTTATGCAGCCGTCGGAATGCAGCCTGGCCATATCGTCCACCACCGTGCCCGTTTGGGGCAGAGCGTCGAAAAACGTGATGGGCTCGTCGTGACCGCCCCCCCGCACTCTGTATCCGCCGCCGTCCTTTACTATGCTGTACGGCGAATCTACGGCGAAGCGCTCGGCAACGCTTATGTTTATATTCGACTCACGCAGATGTATGTTCACCGCGTGTATAAATCCCTTGTCAAAGAAATGCGGATACTCCTTCAGCAGCTCCGCGGCGGTATCCTTATCCACCGTCGCGCCGAGGCACAGCAGCCCCGCTTTTAAAGACAGTATTCCCTTTTGAGTCATATTACACCTTTTTCTTTTCCGCGGAGGGCCGAAGCACGAATTTCATTTCCTCCGGTCTGCAATCCCTGCCGAAATCGGGGCAGCCCCTGCAGTCGTCCGGAAGCTCTCCGCCGCCGGTATACCGGGCGCCCAGCGCCTCGAAAAACAGCGGAGCGCGGGCCGTGAGGTACAGCTCCCCGCAGCCCGCGTCCCTGCACCGCTCCAGGCAGTCCTCCGCGAGCAGTCTTCCCAGCCCGCGCCCGCGGCTGCGGCGTGAAACGGCGATATAGTCGAGTATATACCTGTCATTCCTCAGCGAAACCGTGGCGGCGCCCCTGAAAAGGCCGTCCTCCCACGCCGCGACCGACCAGATCGGGCAGTTATCCTCTATCCAGTGTTCCGTGTCTATCTCGAGACCCGACTCTTTGTAGAATTCCGCAAAACGGTCGTGGTTCGTTGTCCGCTCAAGTATGACGCTCATATGATCACTTGAAATATACCTTGCTCAGCCTGTTTATCTCTTCCGTGGCCCAGTCGTAGGCGCCGTCGAAGGTCGTTCCCGCTCCGCCCATGGTGAAGCTCGGGATTATGCCCTTGCCGCCGGTAGCGGCGAGGATATCCTCAAGACCCTTGGTGATCTTTTCCTTGGTCCAGTCGGGCTTGTCGAACTTGCCGTTGTCGAGGCCGCCCTGAATGGTGATCCTGTCGCCGTACTTTTTGACCAGCTCGGGGATATTGTTCTCAAGCACCGCGCCCTGGAAAACGTCGATGCCCATGTCGATCATATCCGGCACGAGATCGGCCGCGTAAGAGTCGGAATGATGGATGATCGCCTTTACGCCCAACTCCTTCTTCCAGAAGCCGTAGATCTTCACGTAGGCGGGCTTGATGAATTCGCGGAATATCTCCGGCGAGAGCATCAGTCTGGTCTGGCTGCCCCAGTCGTCATGCTGGAACAGACAGTCGGGCTGATAGCGCTTCTGCATTTCCTTGGCGCACTCGATCTGCCAGTCGACGATAAAGTCGATGAGCTCGTGCATCGCCTCGGGCTCTTCATAGAAGTTGATGCAGGCGTCCTCGACGCCCATGAGATAGTGCAGCCTCTCGAATACGCCGGTGACGAACCAGGGCGTGACGAGCTTCTCATTGCGGTCGACCTGTTTGACCTGCTCGATGGTCGCGGCCCATTTGTCCTCGGGATAGGAATGGGGATCGGGCACCTTCCCGACCAGCTTTTCCCTCCATTTGGTCACGTCGGGCAGCACGACGTGCTCGGGATCGCACTTGGGGAAGGGGCCGGGCTCACCCTCGGGCCAGAATACGGTGACGCCCCAGTCGTTCACCTTCGATCCGCCGGGATCGCAGAAGCCTCCGCAGCCCTCCATGATGGGGTCGAGTATATACTCCATATACTCGAACTGGTTTACAAATCTGTCAGGCTTCCCGTGGTTGATCGTTTCAAGGAAATTCTGTTTTGCGGTAAGCATGCACATTCCTCCTTTTTATCTTTGTAGTTTAATTATACAGTATTTTCACGAAAAAGAAAGTCTTTATTTGTTTGTTTTTTCCTCCACGGCCGCTCCTATGCCGTCATCGGGACTCTTTTCATTGACAGCGGGTCATTTTTATTTATAATAATAGCAGACGTAACCTATAAGAACAC
>DBWE01000035.1:2799-3048 GCA_002308315.1 Clostridiales bacterium UBA1246
AGTGCAGCTCTGCGTGGGCATAATCTATCTTTGGAGCGTTTTCAAATCCTCCGTCGTGGCCTCTTACGGCTGGGTCGAGGCCTCCGCGACCATGGTCGCGTCGTACATGATGATGGGCTTCGTGCTCGGCTGTCTTTTCGGCGGGCTTATCAACGACAAAAAGGGCCCGCGCTTCAGCTGCGTGATCGGCATAATACTGTTTTCCCTCGGAGTGGGGCTCACGGGCCTGCTCAGACATGAAAACATAGG
>DBWE01000035.1:3147-3311 GCA_002308315.1 Clostridiales bacterium UBA1246
CCGGCCTGGCGGCCGCGGCCTTCGGCCTGTCCTGCGTGGTGTTCGCGCCGGTATCCCGCGCTCTGATGACCCGCTTTACCGACGCCGGAACGGGCCTCGTCAGCTTCCGCCCCGTCTTTCTGATACTCGGCG
Source organism: Clostridiales bacterium UBA1246 (assembly GCA_002308315.1). Lineage (GTDB taxonomy): Bacteria > Bacillota > Clostridia > Oscillospirales > Oscillospiraceae > UBA1246. The sequence continues at coordinate 3,280 of DBWE01000035.1, forward strand.
CGGTCTTCCTGGTGATCGGTCTCATAGGCTGC
>DBWE01000035.1:3422-4004 GCA_002308315.1 Clostridiales bacterium UBA1246
TTCATGATGTTCTTCATAAACGGCACCTGGAACCTGACCATGCCCATGATATACGACCTGGGCATAAGCCGCGGCCTGACCGTCGCCCTGGCTACCCTCGCCGTTTCCTTTACCGGCATACCCAACGCCGCGGGACGGCTGATAATGGCCTATGTTTCCGACCGCATCGGCCGCGTGCCCACGCTGATCATCCTTTCCGCNNGCCACCGTCATAGCGGCGCTGTGCATGTGCTTCGTCGGCGGGATATGGTATATCGTCACGGTGGGCGTCATCGCCTTCTGCTTCGGCGGCCCCTCCCCCGTCAACGCCGCCTTCTGCACCGACTTCTTCGGCCCCAAAAACGCCGGCACGAACTACGGCGTTCTGATGCTGGCCCTCGGCCTGTCCTCGGTGTTTTTCAACTTCATGTCCAAGAAGGTGCTCGGCGGAGCCATCACCCCCACCTTCATCATGGCGGCCGTCACCGCGGTGATCTCGATAATCTGTATGCTGATAATCAGAAAATATCTGCCCTCCGCGGAGAAAAAGGACTGAAAACGATCCATAATATGCACGAAGCTCCGATGCGCCGCGGCGCATCG
>DBWE01000152.1:0-1842 GCA_002308315.1 Clostridiales bacterium UBA1246
GGTACGGACATGCCGCTCTCCAGCGTTTCCGTTTCGGCCTCAAGGCCGAAGGCCTTTTTCAGCCGCTGGGAGTCCAGCTCGCCCTGGCGGCCGGTGAACTCCTTGCCGGAGCAGGCTATGCCCATTGCTTTTACCGCGTTCTCCAGATACGGCTCGCCCTCTTCGATGACGTATATCTTATCCATGCCGGCGCAGAATTCCTTTATCAGCTTCTCCGACAGCGGATAAGTGATGCCGAGCTTGAGATAGTCGGCGCTGTCTCCGAAAGCCTCGCGGGCGTGGAGATAGCTTATGCCCGAGCTGATAATGCCCAGCTTCGCTCCGTTCCTCTCCACCCGGTTCAGGGGCGAGGAATAGGAATACTCCGCGAGAGAGGCGATGCTTTCCTCCACCTTCACGTGGCGCACTCTGGCGTTGGCGGGCAGCATGGCGTATTTTTTCGGGTCGGAAACGTATTTTCCGCAGGCGTCGCCGGATCTCGGGCCGGGCGTGACGAGGCTCTTGGAGTGGCACACGCGCGTGGTGACGCGCATGAGCATGACCAGGTCGAATTTCTCGCTCAGCTCATACGCAGCCTTGGTGAATTCAAGGCATTCCTCGCTGTCCGAGGGCTCCACCATGCCGAGCTTGGCATGCTGCGCGTACAGCCTGTTGTCCTGCTCGTTCTGCGAGCTGTGGCAGCCGGGATCGTCCGCGCTGACGAGCATGAAGCCGCCGTTCACGCCGGTATATCCCGCGGTGAATATGGGATCCGCCGCGGCGTTCATACCCACGTGCTTGAACGCGGCGAGAGAACGCAGACCGCCTATGGAAGCGCCGAGGGCTATCTCAACGGCCGTTTTTTCGTTGTTTGCCCAGGTGCAGTAAATGTCGTCCTTATACTGTGAGATATTCTCCAATATCTCCGTGCTGGGCGTGCCGGGATACGCCGCCGCGGCGGATACTCCGGCCTCCCACGCGCCGCGGGCTATGGCCTCGTCGCCGCTCAGAATGATCTTTTCCACTGTTTTTCTCCCCTGTATCTCCCGGACTCCGCCGGGTCTTTGAAATACTTGTTAATAGTCCTCCGCCTCGTCTCCCGCCGCGCATATGAGCTTGTTCAGCATCACGAGCATCTGCTCCTTTTCCTCCCCGCTCAGCGGCGAAAGGAACATGGCGGCCGCGTCCGGCATCTGACAGCATATCTCCTCGGCCTTTTTCTTTCCCTCCGGCAGCAGGAACACGTTGCTTATGCGCTTGTCGTTCGGGTTTTGCCGCCGCTCCACCATGCCGCTGTTTTCAAGCTTGCTGAGCGTTTCGCTGACCGACTGCGGGCGCAGCTGCAGCAGCGTGGTCATATCGCGCTGGCTTATGCCGTCCGATTCGGTAAGCATCATCAGTATGCGTATCTGCGCGCTCGGGTTGCCGCCTATCTGCATGGACGAGTCCCCCTCGGACACCTTCGGTCCGCGTCTCATCACGGCAAAAAGACGGAATATGCTCTCCATCAGCGCTTCGTTGATATTGGTAACAGCAGCGTCCAAGGCCGGGCTCCTTTCGGGAAACAATTAAGGTACTTGAGCATATCACATATTATAATAACGGCGCTTCTCCGTGTCAATATGTTCAAGTACCTTATTTGTGATTTTCCGTTTGTTTATCTTAGTATAATTTACACAAAAAGGAAGCTCCGAAAGCCTTGCGGAAAGAACTCGCGGAACGGAGGCGCAGATTGCCTCCGTTCCGCGAAGAGATCGCCGTTATCGCGCCGCCCCGGGCTTATCTCCCGAAGAGGGAGAGCATGACGCCCGCCGCGACGGCCGAGCCTATAACGCCGGCGACGTTGGGACCCATGGCGTGCAT
>DBWE01000152.1:1933-6341 GCA_002308315.1 Clostridiales bacterium UBA1246
AGCAGCACGCCGCCGGCGGTGCCGAAGCCGAAAGCGAACACGCCCAAAACGATTATCTCTATGGTCTGCAGCGTCAGGAAGCTCTCCGCCTTGGCCGAGGCGCCCACCGCCATGCCGAGCATGATGGTGACGATATTGCACAGGGCGTTCTGCGCGGTATCGGACAGGCGGTTGGTCAGGCCGGACTCTCTGAAGAGGTTGCCGAGCATCAGCATGCCCACCAGCGGGATCGCGTCGGGAACTATGAGAGAAACGACTATCGTCGCCACTATGGGGAAGAGTATCTTCTCCCTCTTGGAAACGGGCCTGAGCTGCTTCATTTCTATCATGCGTTCCTTTTTGGACGTCAGCAGCTTCATTATGGGGGGCTGAATGACCGGCACGAGGGCCATGTACGAATATGCGGCTATGGCGACGGGGCTGAGTATCTGCGGGGCCATGCGGGTGGCTACGAGGATGGAGGTGGGGCCGTCCGCTCCGCCCACTATGCCTATGCTTCCCGCCTCCTGCGCGTTGAAGCCGAGCAGGATCGCGCCTATGAAGGTGACGAATATGCCCAGCTGCGCGGCGGCGCCGAGAAGCAGGGATTTCGGGTTGGCTATCAGCGGGCCGAAATCCGTCATCGCGCCCACGCCGAGGAAGATCAGCGGCGGCAGTATGCCTATCTCGTCAAGCAGATAGAAATATCTGAGCAGGCCGCCCGCCTGGGTCTCGGTAGCCGCCTTGAAGACCTCGCTGCCGAACAGGTTCGACAGCAGCATCCCGAAGGCTATGGGTATAAGCAGCAGCGGCTCGAATTCCTTTACCAGCGCCAGATACAGCAGCACAAGGGAAATGACTATCATGACCAGCTCTTTCCAGCTGAAAAGAGCAACGCCGGTAGAACGTATAAAGCTGAGTATTCCTTCAAGCATCTCTCGGCGCCTCCTTACATTACGGCAAGGGCTTCGCCCCTGCGCACCTGCGCGCCCGCCTCTACGAGCACGCGGCGTATCGTCCCGTCCTCGGGCGCGATCACTTCGCTTTCGGAGCCTGCCGAGCTGAGTATCAGCAGGGTGTCCCCGGCCTTCACGGCCGCTCCCTCCCGGGCGTTCAGCGCCGTTACGCTGCCGTCCGCGGGGCAGGATATCACGACGGCTCCGTCTTCGAAATCCGCGGGATCCAGAACGACTTCGCCGTCCGTCTTCTTCTCTTCTCCGGCGGTCTTTTTTTCTTTTCCTCCGAATATGAGGTGCATAAGCTTTATGGAATACATGATGATCGTCAGTACCACCATGCAGGCGGCAAGGCCGATTATCATCGTCACCACGGCTCCCCAGAGCTTTTCGCCCACGGACATCCCGGCGAGGATGTTCTCGTCCCCAAGCCTGTCAATAATGCTCACTTCTGTTCCTCCCTTTCTCGGGCTCTTTCTAAGGCTGTACGTTCCGTAATTATAATACAGGCTTTTAAACAAGTAAAGGTTTTTTTACCGTCCGAGGATATCCTCTACGATATCACGAAGATGCACCGCCTCAGCCCCTTCGCTGTTCAGCATTTCCGCCAAAAGCTCCACGTAAGGTCTGTTTTCGCTTATGTCTCTTATCCTCCCCACGGGGCTCCCGTCGTCCGGGCGGACCTCTATGCCCCAGCCCGTATGCTCGCCCAGACCCTGCAGCGATATTTTCTCCGAGAAAACGCAGTATCTCACCGCCATGCTTCGCCCGCCTCCGCGCTCATGATAGTACGGCTTATGCTACCATCTTCCCGCCCGGGCCATCAAGAAAAACAGTTCGACGTATGCCGACGATTTCCGCGAAAAAGCGCGGATCCCACATCATCATGCGGGACCCGCGCGCGAACGTCTCCATATGTTGTGCCGCTGCCGGAAAGGTCAGAAATATTTTTTTATCCTGTCCGTGGCCGTTTCGACCGGAGCGGAAAGGGTGAGCGTGAACTTGACGTTTTCCCGCTTGCTGAACTCCTCGAGCCAGTCGAGGAATTCCTCCGCCGCGGCAATGGATTTATCGGGGAACATCTTGTAAAGATTGTCTATGAATATCTGAGCGGTGTCGTAATTGCCGGCGTGTATGGCGCTGATGAAGCCCTTCATGAACTCGGTGCTGCCGAAATCGTAATCGTCCGCCACGATAAGTCTCGCCTGATACGGGATATCATAGGTCAGCGACCTTTCCTTCTCTATGACCACTACGCTGCCGCTCTCTTCCTCAATGGCTTTTCTCACCAGGTCTATCAGCAGCTTTGTCTTGCCCGAGCCCTTTACGCCCATGATCACCTTAACCATACGAATAATACTCCTTTATATTGATCGGCTTTAGTGCCTTAATGATCCGCTTTCCGTCCTGTGCTCATGATATCATTTCCCCGGACGGACTTCAAGGTTTCCCCAACATTTTGAACATATTTTTCTTATACGCCTCCACGCCGGGCTGATCGAACGGGCACACTCCGGAAACGTACGCCGACAGTGCGCAGGAAAGCTCGAAGAAATACAGCAGTCCGCCGAGGCTGCGCGCGTCCGGCGGGCCCATGTTTATCTCCAGGCAGGGCACTCCGCCGTCGATATGCGCCCTTTTCACCGCCTCGAGCGCCGTGCGGTTTATCTCGTCCGCCTTTTTCCCGGCAAGCCAGTTCAGCCCGTCGCCGTCGTTTTCGTCAAAGGGCACCTCGGCTTTTCCCGTCGGCTCGCACCACAGGAAGGTCTCCGCCAGCGTCCTTTCCCCCTGCTGGATATACTGTCCCATCGAATGAAGGTCCGCGGTATACTCCAGCGAGGCCGGGAATATCCCCTTATGCTCCTTGCCCTCGCTCTCGCCGAAAAGCTGCTTCCACCATTCCGCGACGTAGCGCAGCGTCGGCTCCCATACCGCAAGCAGCTCGATCTTTTTCCCGTCCTCGTACATGGCCTGTCTCACGCAGGCGTACTTATGGGCGGGGTTCGACATATCGTTCGCTCCGAGGCTGAGCTCGGCCTCGGCCGCGCCTTTGAGGAAGCCCGCGGCGTCCGCCCCCGCCGCCGCGATCGGCAGCAGGCCCACCGGCGTGAGCACGGAGTACCTTCCGCCCACGTCGTCGGGTATCACGAAGCTCTCGTAGCCTCTCTCCCGGGCCATGGAGCGCAGCGCCCCCTTTTCGGCGTCCGTGGTGGCGTAAACGCGCTTCGCCGCGCCCGCTCCGTATTTTCTTTCGAGCAGCCGCTCAAAGATGCGGAAGGCCGCCGCAGGCTCCGTAGTGGTGCCGGACTTGGATATGACGTTTATCGAAAAATCCCTGTCTTCAAGATATCTCAGCAGTCTGTCCGTGTAAGCTCCGGAAAGGCCGTTTCCCGCAAAAACGAGCTGAGTACCGCTGTTTCCCGGCGGCGGGCAGAGCACGTCCGTAACGGCTCTCGCGCCGAGGTAAGAGCCGCCTATGCCTATCACCAGCAGCACGTCGCTGCTTTGCCTTATCCTGTCGGCCGCCTCGAAAACGCGCCGTGTCTCGCTTTCGTCCGCGCGCGAGGGCAGATGCAGCCAGCCCGTGAAGGGCTCTCCGCTTTCAAGGCGCTCATGCGCCGCGAAAGCTCTTTTTTCCATGCTTTCGCCGAATTCGGCGTACTTTCCCGCTCCGGAGATATCTATCGTCGTCATCTGCCGTACCTCTTTCCTCCTGATATTCCGATTATACATTCTCCGTTTCCCGCTGTAAAGGGCGCTCACGCCTTCCCGGTGAGCATCAGTCTGAGGAAACGCAGAAAGATCCTTCCCGCGCCCATGCGCTCCACGGACTGCGGCGCGACGAGCGCGGCGGAGTATATCACCCTGCCGGAGGCGTCGCTCACGCTGAGCCGCCCCAGCTCCCTGCCCGCCTCGACGGGCGCCTCGACGCTGCCCTCCAGCTCGAGCTCTCTTTTCAGCCCGGACAGCTCCGATCTTTTCACGAGTATCTTTCCCGGGGACACGAGCACCGGCTGTATATATCCGCTCTCCCCCAATTTCACCTCCACCGGCGGTATGGCCGTGTCCGGAGCCGGCTCGGTAAGGGTGAAATTGGCAAAGGCGTAGTTCAGCAGGAGCTTCGCGCTCTCAAAGCGTTCGTCGGAGCCCGGCGCGTGCATGATCACCGCGATGTATTCCACGCCGTCCCTTTCCGCCGTGGCGGACAGGCAGTACATGGCCTGCTGCGTAAAGCCGGTTTTCAGCCCCGTCGCTCCCTGATAAAAGCGAATGAGCTTATTCGTGTTGCTCAGACCGAAGCTGCCCGAGCGTACGCTGTCGGTCCATATCGTAGTATATTTCTTTATCATGTCTTTCTTTATCAGCTCGCGCGACATTATCGCGATGTCGAGCGCGCTCGTCAGATGCTCCTGCTCGCAGGGCAGGCCCGTGCAGTTGGCAAACACCGTGTCCTCCATGCCCAGCTCCCTCGC
>DBWE01000152.1:6415-7229 GCA_002308315.1 Clostridiales bacterium UBA1246
CCCGCCACGCTTTTGAGCAGGTCCTCCGCGCTCATCCGTTCGCCCTCCTCCAAAAAGATCTGCGAGCCGCCCATCGACGCCGCGTGGGCGCTGCAGGTCACCGTATCCTCCGGCGAAAGCAGGCCCGCCTCCATGCGTTCGGCGACGAGAAGCATGGTCATCACCTTGGTCACGCTGGCCGGAGCCAGCCGGTCGCGGGCGTTGTGCTCGTACAGTATCGTTCCCGTCTCCTTTTCCATGAGCAGCGCCGAGCCGGTGTTGGCCGCCACGTCGTCCACCGAGCGCAGCGAGGCGACGGCGGCCCATTCGCTCCCGTCCGCCGTTTCCTCCGCCGCGGCTGCCGCGGTGATCAGCGCAAGCGCCGCGATCGCCGCCGCGGCGCGTATGAATATTTTTTTCATGCTTATGCCCCCTTTTCGGTTTTTTGTGATAATATGATGTGNNCAGAGCGGCGCTTGACACGCTCTTTTCGCGCCGCTAAAATACCCTCGGAAGGTGATATGATGAACGATATGCTCCTGCTGAAGCTCGGCGAGGTGGTGCTCAAGGGCCTCAACCGCCGCTCCTTTGAGGACAGACTGAAGGCAAACGTCGCGCGAAGGCTGAAAAACATCGGTCAGTTCAAAATATATTCCACTCAGGCCACGATATACGTCGAGCCTCTCGACGAGGCCGCGGATACGGACGCGGCCTTCGAGGCCTGCCTGAAAATATTCGGCGTCAGCGCGGTGTCGCGGGCCATGGCCTGCGAAAAGAACGAGGACGCCATAAGCGCCGCCGCCATAGAATACCTGCGCGATCAGCTCAGCGCCGC
>DBWE01000152.1:7241-7669 GCA_002308315.1 Clostridiales bacterium UBA1246
AGGTGGAGTCCAAGCGTTCGGACAAGAGCTTTCATCTGGGCTCGATACAGCTGTCGCAGTACGTCGGCGGCATGATCTCCGACGCGTACCCGCATCTGCGGGTGGACGTGCACACACCGGAGCTGACTGTAAACGTGGAGGTGCGGGACTACGCCGCCTACGTCCATGCCGGCGGCACGCCGGGCGCCGGCGGTCTGCCCGTGGGCAGCGGAGGCAGGGCGGTGTCGCTGCTCTCCGGCGGCATCGACAGTCCCGTTTCCACGTATATGATTGCCAAAAGAGGCGTATCCATAATCCCCGTCCACTTTTTTTCCTTTCCCTATACCTCTCAGCTCGCCAAGGAAAAGGTGCTCAGGCTCGCGCATATACTCACCGACTGGTGCGGCCGCCTGACGGTGGAGTTCGTGCCCTTCACCCACATCCAGGAG
>DBWE01000152.1:7694-7880 GCA_002308315.1 Clostridiales bacterium UBA1246
ATCACGCGCCGCTTCATGATGCGCATAGCCCGGGTGATAGCCGAGCGCAACGGCTGCGGCGCGATAGTGACCGGGGCCGATCTCGGTCAGGTGGCGAGTCAGACCATGGAGGCCATAGGCGTGATAGAACAGTGCGCCGGCCTGCCGGTGCTGGATCCGCTCATAGGCATGGACAAGGAGGAGATC
>DBWE01000152.1:8029-8159 GCA_002308315.1 Clostridiales bacterium UBA1246
GAAAGGATAAAGGCATGAAAGATCTTTGCGCCGAGATAATCTCCGTAGGCACGGAAATACTGCTGGGAAACATAGCCAACACCGACGCGCGCGACGTTTCCGTCGCGCTGTCGGAGCTGGGCATCAACGT
>DBWE01000152.1:8224-8440 GCA_002308315.1 Clostridiales bacterium UBA1246
GGCGGCCTGGGGCCCACCTACGACGATATGACAAAGCAGACCCTCAGCGAATGCTTCGGTCTGCCCCTTGTGTTCCATCCCGAGCAGGCCGAGAAGATACGCGGACATTTCGCCGCCATGGGCCGCGAGATGACCGACAACAACCTTGCCCAGGCCTATCTGCCCGAGGGCTGCACCGTGCTGGAAAACCACTGCGGCACCGCGCCGGGCTGCGCC
>DBWE01000152.1:8461-8582 GCA_002308315.1 Clostridiales bacterium UBA1246
TCATGCTGCCCGGCCCTCCGGGCGAGCTGAGGATGATGCTGCGCACGGGCGCTCTGCCCTATCTGTCCTCGCTGTCCGACAAGACGCTCGTTTCGCATGACATAAAGGTATTCGGCCTGAG
>DBWE01000152.1:8654-8888 GCA_002308315.1 Clostridiales bacterium UBA1246
GGGCGAGGTGCGCCTGCGCGTCACGGCGCGCGCGGGGGACGCCGCCGAGGCCGAGGCCATGACAAGGCCGATAATCGCCGAGACGGAAAAGCGCCTGGGGCAGTACATATACGGCATAGACGTGGACTCTCTCGAGCAGGCCGCTTTTCTGAAGCTGAAAAAAGCCTCGCTCTCTCTCAGCTGCGCCGAGTCCTGCACCGGCGGCCTGATCGCCGAGCGCATAACGGCCATACC
>DBWE01000152.1:8989-9248 GCA_002308315.1 Clostridiales bacterium UBA1246
GCCGTCGAAATGGCCGAGGGCGCGCGCGCCCTTACCGGCTCCGACGTCGCGGTGAGCACTACCGGCCTTTGCGGGCCCGACTCCGACGGCAGCGAAACGCCCGTCGGCACCGTGTACGTGGCCCTTGCCGACGCTTCCGGCACTCAGTGCCGCCGCCTTTTCTTCCCCGGCGACCGCGGCCGCTGCCGCGCTCTCGCCGCGCACAACGCCTTCGACATGATCATAAAGACATTGAGCTGATCGGGCGGCAGCCCGACGG
>DBWE01000152.1:9399-9522 GCA_002308315.1 Clostridiales bacterium UBA1246
AATGGATAAAAACAGCTTTCTCAAACGTCTTGTCGAAGAGCGGAAGCGCCGGGGCTGTACTCAAAAGCAGCTTGCGGACAAGCTCGGTGTTTCCGACCGCACTTATTCCAAGTGGGAAACCGG
>DBWE01000120.1:0-130 GCA_002308315.1 Clostridiales bacterium UBA1246
TGCCCACCTCGCGGACGTTTTCAAGCCAGCCGGCTATGGTCACGTGCCGTCCGGCGTCTTCGGCGCGGAGCGCGCCGCAGGTATGTGTGCGTGACTGTGTCATATGCTTGCCTCCGGGGATGTCATATAT
>DBWE01000120.1:160-3599 GCA_002308315.1 Clostridiales bacterium UBA1246
ACCGCGTCGGCTATCGCCTCGGGGGTGAGAGCGCAGGTATGAAGAGCGCCGGACGCCATATCCTTTAGCGTGGCCTCGCCGCTGTCAAGCTCGCTCTGCCCGACGACCACGGTGAAGCGGGCGTTCTTGCCGGCGTATTTCATCTGCGCCTTGAGGCTGCGGCCCATAAGGTCGCATTCCGCGGAAACGCCGAGACGGCGCAGGGAATTGACGAGCGCGGAAACGGCGGCGAGGGCCTCGCCGCTCTGACAGGCGACGAAGACCGAAACGGTCTGCGGCCGGGGAATGACTACGCCCTCCGCCTCCATGACCAGCAGCATGCGCTCTATGCCGCTGCCGAAGCCGAGAGCCGGGGTCGGCGCGCCGCCGAGCTGCGACACGAGGCCGTCGTAGCGGCCGCCGCCTATCACGGTGCCCTGGGCGCCTATGGCGGAGGAGACGAATTCAAATACGGTGCGGGAGTAGTAGTCGAGGCCGCGCACTATGCGGGGATTGACCGTGAAGGCGATCCCGTGGGCNNGAAAGCAGGCTCTGAAGGGTCTCGAAATGCCCGCGGCACTCGGGGCAGAGATAGTCCGTAACGAGCGGGGCGTCGGCCGCGGCCGCGCGGCAGGGCTCGCTCTTGCAGTCGAGTATGCGCATGGGATTGCGCTAAAGCCTGTCGCGGCAGGTATCGCACAGCTCGCCGGAGCGGGCGCGGAAATAGTCCTTGAGCGCCGCGTGATACGCCGGGCGGCATTCGGAGCAGCCTATGCTGTTTATCTCCAGCGACACGTTCTTCACGCCGAGGCGGCGCAGATATTCGGCCGCGAGAGATATTATCTCGGCGTCGGCCTCCGGCCTTTCGGAGCCGAAGCATTCCACACCGAACTGATGATGCTCCCTCAGCCTGCCGGCCTGGGGCTTTTCGTAACGGAAGTTGGGGACGATGTAGTACATCTTGGCGGGCAGGCCCGAGGCGTATACGGAGTTTTCCAGATAACTGCGCACAACCGAGGCAGTGCCCTCGGGACGCAGGGATATCGAGCGGCCGCCCTTGTCGGTGAAGGTATACANNACGTCGGTGGTGTCGCCCACGCCGCGTATGAAGAGCTCGGTATGCTCAAAAGTCGGAAAGCGGATCTCGGAAAAACCGAAATCCGCGGCGACCGACCTCGCGGTGTTCTCCACAAAATGCCATTTATAGCTCTCGGACGGCACCACGTCGCGGGTGCCGCGGGGAGCGCTGATAAGAACAGACATGTCAGATACTCACTTCTTTTTGGGATTTATTATATCGCGCCAGGCCAGGTCTCCGCGCTGGAGGCCGAGAATGAGGACCTCGGCGGTGGCGACGTTGGAGGCGAAGGGTATGCTGTGCTGATCGCACAGACGCCCGATGAGGGTAAGATCGTCGACGTATTCGGGGGCCTGGGGATCCGCGAAAAACAGGACGAGGTCGATCTCGTTGTACGCGATCCTCGCGCCTATCTGCTGCACGCCGCCCTGACGGCGGGACATGTAGTTTTTTACCTCCAGACCCGTGGCGTCCGTGACCATACGGCCGGTGGCCGCGGTGGAGCAGATAGAATGAAGCGCAAAAATACCGCAGTACGCTATGCAGAACTGTACCATGAGCTCCCGCTTGTTGTCATGGGCCAAAATGGCAATATTCACTTTCGTTTCATCCTTTCATTCGGAGGTTTATTTTACGGGGATCTTTTTCCCGAGTATGCGCATGGCTATGCGCCTGTACGCTTCGGCGGCCTGTCCCTTGCCCCAGAGAGAGAGCGGCCGCTCGTTCATCGCGGCGAGGATTACGTTCCTGTCGTCGGGAACGTAGCCCAGCAGCCGGGCGCCTATGCTGTCTATCGCGTCGTCCAGCGTGGCTCCGGAGGAGCGCAGCACGCCGCGCCTGACGCGGTTTATTATCAGCCGGCATTCCTTTATCCCCAGCGCTGACAGCTCCTGCACCACGCGGCCGCTGTCGCGGCAGCTGGACGGATCCGAGGCCGAAACGATGATCGCGCCGTCGGCGCCGGCGCAGGCTTCCCTGAAGCCGAAGCCTATGCCCGCGGGGCAGTCAATGATGCAGTGGTCGTAACTGCCCTTGACCTGCGCTATGAGCTCCGGCAGACCCGTCTCGCCCTGTTCCACCGGCGCGGAGAGGAGATAAAGACCCGGTATGTCGGGATGGGCGGAAACGGCCTGATCGACTCCGCAGCGTCCGGCCAGAACGTCGCCGTAGTCATAGGCGGAGGCGCACGAAGCCATGCCGAGGCAGAGATCGAGATTTTTCAGCCCGGCGTCCGCGTCCACGCAAAGCACGCTGCGGCCCGCGGCGGCCAGGTATTCCGCGATCGCCGCGGAGGAGGTGGTCTTGCCGGTGCCTCCCTTGCCGGATGTGATCACTGTGGCAGTACCCATTACGCATATCCTGTTCCGGTGTTGTTTTCGCGGCAGTCCGGCGTATTTCCGACGGCTTACGGAGCCGCGATGAAATTTATTGCAATATTATAATACGGATTATTTGAATTGACAAGCGGTATCGCGCGATTATTCGCCGCTGCGCGCCGTTTGGACGGTTTCTTCGTTTTCCCCGCGCCCGGCGAACCAGCAGTCGAATATCTCTGCGGCTACCTCGGCGAGACCGGAACCGGAGCCGCCCTTCTCCACAACGACCGCCAAGGCGATCTCGGGGTCTTCGAAGGGGGCGAAGGCGATGAACACGGCGTTGTTTTCGCTGTCCGCGGCGATCTGGGCGGTGCCGGTCTTGGCGCATACCTCTATGGGGTAATTTCCGAAAACGTAGGCCGCGGTGCCGTATTTCGCGGCCATATTCATGCCCTCGGCGATCACGCGGAGGTTTTCCGGGTCCGCCTCCACCGTGCTGAGGACCTCCGGAGCATAGGTCAGCAGAGGCCTTTCCGAGCCCCTCGGAACGACGGAGGAGAGTATATGCGAGGCGTAGCGCTCGCCGCCCGAGGCTATGGCGGCGGCATAGCCGGCAAGCTGGAGGGGCGTGAAAAGATTGTACGACTGGCCTATGGACGCCTGGAAGGTATCGCCCACGTACCATTCCTCCCCCGTGGCCGAACGCTTGTATTCGGGAGAGGCAAGGACGCCGCGGTCCTCGTACAGCTCTATCCCGGTGGGCTGACCGAGGCCGAAAGCTTCGGCGTATCTGTCTATGCCGTCGATGCCCAGCTCGCGGCCGACGGTATAGAAAAAGTAATTGCAGGAATGCTGCAGGGCCTCGCGGACGTCGATATAGCCGTGGGAGCCGGGATAGGCCCAGCAGGTGTAGCTGTAGCCCTCGTATTCGTCGATGATGNNAGCAGGTGTAGGTGTAGCCGCTGTACTCGGTGATGATGCCGCGGTCGTATATCTTTTCGTCGGGAGTGATCACGCCCTCCTGCAGGGCGGCCGTGCCCGTTACCATCTTGAAGGTGGAGCCGGG
>DBWE01000120.1:3700-8219 GCA_002308315.1 Clostridiales bacterium UBA1246
CCATGGCGAGCACGTCGCCGCTGCCGACCTCCAGCACGACCGCCGCGCCCCCCTCGGCGGGTATGAATTCCTCGCCGCTTTTCAGGGAGGCCTGTCTTTCCGCGTTCGTTTTTTCTATGCGCGCGGCAAGGGCGCGCTCGGCTGTCTGCTGGAGCTCAAGGTCCAGCGTGAGCGCCACCGTGGCGCCGGCCCTGGGCGCGGAGGAATAATACGACGCGCTTATTTTCCCGTCGGTATACTCGGTGACGCGCCGGCCGTCCTCGCCGCGCAGGAACTGCTCAAAGAGCTTTTCCGCGCCGTCCCTGCCCACGAGAGCGTCCATCGGGTAGCCGAGAGGGCCGTAAACGGCGTATTCCTCGGAGCTCATCGGCCCGATGCAGCCCAGCACGTGCGCCGCGCTCTCGGTGGCGTAGACCCTGACGGGGACCGTCACCACGGAAAGGCCGGGAAAAGCGCGCTCGGACACGGCGGAGATAAGGTCGGTGCCCACGTCCGCGGCAAAGATATAGTCCGGGCCGCCGAAGAGCGTGCGCATCTCAAGCTCCCAGCGTACCCCGGCGGCGAGACGGGCCTGCCTGTCGGTAAAGTCGGAGGGGACGGAATAATGCTCGCGGAAGTAGGCCATCAGCTCTTCCGCGGAGGGCTCGCCCAGAGAGAAATGGGCAAAATACGCTTCCAGCGGGGAAACGTCAGAAGTATATTCGAAGGGAGCGTTCAGACTGACCGGGAGCGTATCCGTATACGGGACGCCGTAGCCGCCGACGCAGTCTATGAGCTCAAGCAGGGAGCCGTTGGGATCGGGCGAGGAGGTGAGCAGGACGCGGTCCAGCGTGATGCAGCGGCTGTCGGCCGTGGTGGCGAGAAGCCTGCCCTTGCGGTCGGTGATGTCGCCGCGGGCTGCTGCGACGGAGGTGAATACCCGGTGGACGTCGTGAGCCTCGCTCATGAACTTGTCCCTGTTGAGTATCTGCAGATTATACAGCGTCAGTATGCACACGCTGCCCAGCAGCAGCGGAAGCGCGGCGAGCAGAGCCATTCTGAAGGGCTTTACGAATTTGTCTTTCATGTCTGATTTTTGATCCTCGCGTGTCTGACGACAAGATAGACCGGTATCATGAACGCCAGCGAATACAGAGTCTGGATAAGGCCGATGAGCACCGTGGGCGCCACCCGGCTGCCGAAAAAGAAAATATACTTGAACGACTGCATGAACGCCGTGAGCAGCATGCAGAAGATCGAGAGAACGAAAAAGGACGGGAAGCCCCGGGAAAGGAAGAATTCTCCCAGAAAGCCGCAGAAGAAGCCCAGCGCGGTGAGGTACAGCGTGAAGGACAGCCCCGATCCGCCGAGGGAGCAGTCGCACAGCACCCCGGCGGCAAGGCCCCAGCAGCCGCCGCTGAGTCCGCCGAAAAACAGCCCCGTGCATATCGCGAACAGAGGCAGCGGAAGAGGACACGCCCCCCATATACGCAGGCGGGAAAAGACCGCGCTTTGGAGAAAGTACAGTATCAGCAGCAGACCCAGGCGGGTAAGCAGACTTTTTGTCCGTTCAGCGTTCAATGCTTTCATCACTGCTCCGTATCACGAAAACCTGATCCAGCGCGGCAAGGTCCGCGGCAGGCCGTATCACTCCGTAGTCGGCGTAGCCCGCCCGGTCCGGAAGCACCTCGACCACCGTGCCGACGGTGAGCCCGGAGGGGTATACGCCTCCCGCGCCGGAGGTTATCACGGTGTCGCCTGCCCTCATCGGCTGCCCGCCCTCGGAATAATCCATGCGCAGCGTCCCGTCGGGCAGCAGAGAGAAATCTCCGCGCGCCACGGCCTTGACGCCGCTGCCGGCGATATATACTCCCACGGCGCTCTGCGGGCTCGTGATCGCCGTGACGGTCGCCGAGTGCAGGCCGGCGTCGGTCACGCTGCCGACGACGAAGCCGTGCTCGGTAACTACGCAGTCGCCCTTGCTTATGCCCGCGCGCGTGCCCTTGTTTACGGTGAAGGAGGGCGACCAGCTGTCGGCGGTCCAGGCGGTGAGCCTGACGTCGACGTACTCAAAATCCGCGTTTTCCTCGCTCAGCTTCAGAAGGCTGCGGAGACGCTCGTTTTCCTCTCCCGCCGAGGCGAGAGAATCCAGCTCCAGCTCCAGTTCGGCTATCCTCGCCCTGAGGCGCGCGTTTTCCTCCTCGAGCAGGTCCCGGTCGTGCATATATCCGTACAGCCGCTCCAGCTCCGCCACCCCGCGGCTGAGCAGCCGCTGAACGGGCGCGGTCACGCCGCGGAGAGGGAATATGCCCGCTCCGCCGAGAGTCCAGCTCGCGCAGATAAGGAAAAGCACCGCCGCGAGCACTATCGCCACGGTCTTTCCCGCTTTCTTGAAAAAGCTTTTCATATCGCCTCTTCGCCGAGCTCGGCCAGAAGCCGTCCGAGACGGCATACCGGCAGTCCGACAACGTTCCAGAATTCGCCGTCCACGCGCTCGACGAACAGAGCGGCCATGTCCTGAGCGCCGTAAGCCCCGGCCTTGTCCAGAGGCTGGCCGGAGGCGACGTAGGCGTCGATCTCGCGGGGGGAGAGCTCCCTGAACCATACGTCGGTGGCGGCGCAGTCGGATACGCGCTCGCCGCCGCGGATAAGGGCGACGCCGGTATATACCGTGTGCCGCCGCCCGGAAAGCTCGCCGAGCATGCGCTTCGCGTCCTCGGGGCCGGAGGGCTTTTCGAGTATGCGTCCGTCGAGGCAGACTACCGTGTCCGCGGCTATTACGAGACAGTCCCCGCCGACAGACGGAGCGACGCTCTCAGCCTTGCGCATGGATATATATTTCACCGCCTCGTCGGGAGGCATGGACGCGGGATAATCGGCCTCGCTCGAAGCGGGCATGACCGAGAATTCTTCTATACCTATCATTTTCAGCAGCTCGCGCCTGCGGGGAGAGGCGGAGGCCAGTACGATCCTGCTTTTCATCGGGGCTTGCCTTTCGAATACCGTAAAATATCAAAGCACTTATACAGACAAAAGTATATCATATCCGGCCGCTCTTGCAAACATGAAAAGAAGCGAAAAAGAAACGCGGGTTCCGTATTGATATATCGGCGCGCGCTATGATAATATACATATACGTCCTCCGCCCGGCGGAGACGGAGCATCGCAGACCGTACCGAAACGAAAGGAGCGCCCGACGTGAGCAAAAGCGAATACATACTGCCCGTGACGGAGACCGTGTCCATGACGCAGGCGGCGGCAGACGCGCTGATAGCTTCCGGACGCGGCGACGCGGCGCTGCTGTACATATACATACTGCGCAATAACGGCTATTTCAGCGAAGACGCCGCTTTGGAAAAACTCGGGCGGGCTTTCCCGCTGGCGGAGGCGGCGGCGCAGCTGGAAAGACTGGGGCTGATAACCGCGCCCGGCGTAAGCGCCCGCGGGAGCGAAGCGAAAAAAAGCCCGGAGCGCTCCGGCGCGCCGTTGGAAAGAGAGGACGCTCCGCCTCAGTACACCGCCGAGGACATCAGACGCGGAGCGGACGCGGACCCTGCTTTTGCCGCTTTGATAAACGAGGTGCAGCAGCGGCTGGGCAAGATGCTCTCCGGCGCGGACCTCATGATACTGTACGGGATATACGATTATCTCGGCCTGCCTCCCGAGGTGACGCTGATTTTGCTTTCCTACTGCATAGAAGAGCAGGAGAGGCGCCTGGGCGAGGGAAGAAGGCCCACCATGCGCATGGTGGAAAAGGAAGCGTATTTCTGGGCCCGCAGCGATATATTCACTCTCGACGCCGCGGAGGAATACATAAAGAAAAAGAACGAGCGCAGAAAAAGCAGCTATGAGATAAGAAATCTGCTCGGCATCAAAAATCACAAGCTGTCGGCCACCGAGGAAAAATACATAATGTCCTGGCTGGAGATGGGCTTTTCGGCTCAGGCCATAGCCATGGCGTATGACAGAACGGTGCTGAACAAAAAGGAGCTTGTCTGGCCGTACATGAACCGCATCATGGAAAGCTGGCATAAAAAGGGCCTGCACAGCGCTGAGGAGATAGAGGCGGGAGACCGCAGGGCCGCTCCGCCGCGCGACCGGAACTCCGGCGCGCCGACAGACGCGGAATATGAGCGGATGCGGAAATACGTAAACAAGCTGGGAGGCGGAAACGATGACCCTTGACGGGAAAATACTCGCCCGTTCCCTTGACAGCTACCGCGCCGGACTTCAGCGGCGCCTGAGGGAAACGGAGAGGCTGAGACAGACCGTTTATACGAGACAGCCGAGGGTCGAGCAGATAGACAGGCTGCTTTCGGAAACGGCCGCCGCGGCGGTGGCGGCGGCGCTNNTCGCTGAGCGGCGGAGGGGACCCGAGGGAAGCGATGGAAAAGCTCAGAGACGAAAATCTCGCCCTCCAGGCCGAGCGGGCCGAGCTGATAACGGAGCTGGGATACCCCTATGACTGCCTGGACGACAAGCCCCTTTGCGAAAAATGCTCTGATCACGGCTTTATCGGGAAAAAGCCCTGCTCGTGTCT
>DBWE01000120.1:8290-9731 GCA_002308315.1 Clostridiales bacterium UBA1246
TTCCGCCTGGATTATTACGACGACGTTTCCGCGGACGAGGGCGGGATATCCCCGCGCAGGCATATGAAAATGGTTTATACCGCCTGCAGGAGGTACGCCGAGTGCTTTTCCACGAACGGGGAAAACCTTTTTCTCAGCGGCGGCACGGGCCTCGGCAAGACCTTCCTTTCCTCGTGCATAGCCGGAACGGTCTCGGAAAAAGGATATTCCGTGGTATACGAAACGGCGATAGAGCTTATTTCAAGCTTTGAAAAAGCGCGCTTTGACAGAGGCGGGGACGCGGAGGACGGCGGGGAGAACGTGCGCCGCTACCTCGGCTGCGATCTGCTGATAATCGACGATCTCGGCACGGAGCTGTCCACGTCCTTTGCCGCGGGAGCGCTTTACGAGGTCATAAACAGCCGCCTGCGTTCGGGGAAAAACACGGTGATAAGCTCCAATCTCGGCATAGACGAGATACGCAGACGATATTCCCCGCAGATAGCCTCGCGCCTCGAGGGGGAATATGAAAATCTCAGATTTTACGGCAGAGACATAAGACTGATAAAGCGCGGACTGTAATATGCGAACGCAGCGCGCGGGGACGGTGAAAAAGCCCCGCGCGCTTTTTTTTCGCTCCTCGGGCGGACGGCGCCGCCGCGGCTCTCAAAAAACGGGATATTCCCCATGTTTCGGTTTTTGACTCTCCGGAGCGTTTCATTTACCATCGTATCACAAGGCGCCTTGAATTCGCTGAAAGGGGAAGGTTCATTGAACAGAGGGAAATTCATCGACAATCTGATCGGGGAAAGAAAGACCCGTCAGCTCACTCAGAAGCAGGTCGCCGGGGCTCTGGGCGTCTCGGACAGGACTTATTCCAAGTGGGAGACGGGGGAGACGGAGCCGGATATAGACAGCCTCTGCCGCCTGGCGGAGAGCTACGGGATATCTCCGTCGGCTTTCTTCGAAGAGGAAGAGACCGGTAAGGGCGGGACCCTCCGCAGGGAGCTGACCGGCCTGACGCCGGTCGGGGCAATGCTGCGCACGCGCGAGGTCATGGACGAGGCCTTCGAGGGCCTTTGCGAAAACGCGATGAGGCTGAATGAAAATTGGAGCGAGGAAACCGCCGCGCTTTTTTCCGAGCCGCTGCCCGTGCTGCCCGCACCGGAGGAAGAGAAATGCGGTTTTATCGACGGAGGCAGCGGTTATTACCTGCGCGTTTGGGAAAAAGACGCGGATCTGAGACTGCTGCTGATGCCCAATGAGTCCGGGGACGCGTGGCTGCGGGAGGAAGCGGCGGAGCTGTCGGAGCTGTTCGGCGCGCTGAGCTCCGCGGAGCTTATATCGTTCCTTCTCACGGCCCCAAGGGACGGCTGGTATTCTCCGGAGTATAGCAGACGGAACCTATACGAACCCGGTTTTGACGGGCAGCTTTCCGCCTGCACTTCGTTAAAATACTCGA
>DBWE01000004.1:0-417 GCA_002308315.1 Clostridiales bacterium UBA1246
TTCGGCGCTATTTTGCAACGCGCCCTACCCGTTTTCCGTTATTATTTCGAGCCTCTGAGCTTTATTATCCTGTCGCGCAGCACCGCGGCGTATTCGAACTCGAGCATCTTCGAGGCCTGCTTCATCTCCTTTTCGAGCCTTGCTATGGCCTCGTCGCGTTCCCTTGCGGTCAGCTTTATGCCGTCCTCGTCCCGTACCTCCTTCTCCGCCTGNNGCGGATATCTCTATGAGGTCTCTCACGCTCTTTATTATCGTCCTGGGCACTATGCCGTGCTCGCGGTTGTATTTCTCCTGCACGGCCCTGCGGCGCTCCGTTTCGTCTATGGCGGCGCGCATGGACGGCGTTATCTCATCGGCGTACATTATCACGCAGCCGTCCGCGTTCCTCGCCGCTCTGCCTATGGTCTGTATGAGCGA
>DBWE01000004.1:443-895 GCA_002308315.1 Clostridiales bacterium UBA1246
CCCTCCTTGTCCGCGTCCAGTATGCAGACGAGAGATACCTCCGGCATGTCAAGACCCTCGCGGAGCAGGTTGATGCCTACCAGCACGTCGAATTCGCCGAGACGCAGGTCCCTTATGATCTCCATACGCTCGATGCTGTTTATGTCGTGGTGCATGTATCTTACGCGTATGCCCGCTCCGTGCAGGTAATCGGTAAGATTTTCCGCCATTTTCTTGGTAAGCGTGGTAACGAGCGTTCTTTCTCCCCTGTCGGTGCGCGCGTTTATCTCGCCGCAGAGATCGTCTATCTGTCCCTCCGCCGGGCGCACCTCCACCCGCGGGTCCACAAGTCCCGTCGGCCTTATGATCTGCTCGACGATCTGCGACGAACGCGAGCGTTCATATTCCGAGGGCGTGGCGCTTACGTATATCACCTGCTTTATGCGTTCGTTGAATTCCTTGAAATTCAGCGG
>DBWE01000004.1:962-3322 GCA_002308315.1 Clostridiales bacterium UBA1246
TCTCCGGCGTACATGGCCCGCACCTGGGGAAGAGTAACGTGGGATTCGTCGATGAACATTATGAAGTCGTCCGGGAAATAGTCGAGCAGCGTCATCGGCGCGCTGCCCGGAGCGCGGTCGCTGATCACTCTCGAGTAGTTTTCTATGCCCGAGCAGTAGCCCAGCTCGCGCATCATTTCCATATCGTACATCGTACGCTGTCTTATTCGCTGCGCCTCAACGAGCTTGCCGTTGTCCTCGAACCACTTTACTCGCTCGTTCATCTCTTCCTCGATGTTCTTAAGCGCCCGCTCCATCTTCTCTCTCGAGGTAACGTAATGAGAGGCCGGATAAACGGCGACGTGGCTCACCCTGCGCGTGGGCATGCCGGTTACGGGATTTATCTCGCTTATCCTGTCCACCTCGTCGCCGAAGAACTCTATCCTTATCGCGCTGTCTCTCGAATAGACCGGGAATATCTCTATCGTATCCCCGCGCACGCGGAACATGTTGCGCTCAAAGGCGAGATCGTTTCGCTCGTAGCGTATCTCCACGAGCTTGCGCATTATCTCCGTCATGCTGCGCGTCTGTCCCTCGCGCACGGACAGCACCATGCTTTTATAGTCTATCGGATCGCCGAGACCGTATATGCACGATACCGAGGCCACAACGACCACGTCGCGGCGCTCGAACAGCGACGACGTGGCAGAATGGCGAAGCCGCTCGATCTCGTCGTTTATGCTCATGTCCTTCTCGATGAAGGTATCCGTGTGCGGGATATACGCCTCGGGCTGATAATAGTCGTAATAGGAAACGAAATACTCCACGGCATTGTCGGGGAAAAACTCCCTGAACTCGCTGCAGAGCTGCGCGGCAAGAGTCTTGTTATGCGCCAGCACCAGCGTGGGCCGCTGCAGGCGCTCTATCACCTTTGCCATGGTATAAGTTTTTCCCGAGCCCGTCACGCCAAGCAGCGTCTGCTCGGGAAATCCCATTTCAATTCCGCGCGCCAGCTTTTCGATAGCCTCCGGCTGGTCTCCGGCCGGGGAATATTCACTTACCGCCCTGAATTCTCCCATTGTTTTCCCTCTGCATGAAATAGCCGCATTCTTCCATGGAAACGTACATGTTTCCCGATATGATCACGTGATCGACAAGATTTATGTCAACCGCTTTCAGCGCATTCCTCGCTTCCGCGGTAGCCTGTCTGTCCGCCGCGGAAGGGATCAGCGAGCCCGACGGATGATTGTGCGCGAGTACTACGTTCGTCGCCCGGCAGGATAAAGCCATGCTCACAAGCTTTCGGCTGCTCAGATCCGCCTCATTCACCTCTCCTCGCATCATCAGCCGGCAGGATATCAGCCTGAGGCTGTCGTCGAGAAAAGCGGCGTATACCGCCTCTTCGCACTCGCCGTAGAAGTACGGAATAAAGAACTTGCCGCTTTCCTTCGCGCCGGAGAGCACGGCGGCGGAGCGTTTCTCGTTTTTCGAGATCATGCTGCGTCTGCTTATCTCCGGGACCATGCGTATGAGCAGCGCGGTGCTTTCTCCCACTCCCTCCGTTTTCATCAGCTCTTCGACAGGCGCGTCGAACACCTCGCCGAGGCTGCCGAATTTGTCCACCAGCCTGTGAGCGAGCTCGTTCACGTCCCGCCGGGGCACGGCGTAGGTCAGCAGAAGCTCGAGCACCGTATGATCTTCGAAGCTGTCCAGACCGAATTCGGCGTATCTTTTTCTCAGCCGGCGTCTGTGGCCGTCGTGTATGTTGTCTTTCATTGCAGCTGTTTTCTCCGAAACAGATTTATGGCGCCGTCCTGCATTTCACCGAGCTGCTGCAGGGCCTTTCCCATACCCTTGGCAACGCACGAGACGGGACTGTCCGCCACATGCGCAGGTATGTTCGTCCTGGCACGGATAAGCTTATCCATGCCCTTCAGCAGACTTCCGCCGCCCGTGAGCGTAATGCCGTTCTCCGAAACGTCCGCGACGAGCTCCGGAGGAGTATTTTCCAGCACGTGATAAATCGCGTCAAGTATCTGCATGCATACGTCGTCAAAGGCCTCCAGCATGTCTTCGGTGGAGATCGTGAACAGCTTCGGCAGTCCCGTCAGCAGGCAGCGCCCCTTTACGTCGACGGAAACCGAGTCGTTCGGCGGATAGACGCAGCCTATGTTGAGCTTGAGTTCCTCCGCGGTCCTTTCGCCTATAAGTATGCTGTGCTTTTTTCGCACGTATTTTATTATCGCCTCGTCAAAGCTGTCGCCCGCCGTTTTCAGCGAGGCCGAGCGCACGATGCCCGACATGGAGATCACCGCTATATCCGTGGTGCCTCCGCCTATGTCCACTATCATACGTCCCGACGCTTCCTCTATCGGCAGCCC
>DBWE01000004.1:3392-4113 GCA_002308315.1 Clostridiales bacterium UBA1246
ATAACGGCGCGCTCCTCCACCTCGGTTATACCGCTGGGCACGCTGATGAGCACACGCGGTCTTATAATGCTGAAGGAGCTGACCTTTCTTATAAACTCTCTGAGCATCCGTTCGGTCATTTCATAGTCCGAGACCACACCGCCGCGCAGCGGTCTGAGCGCGGCGATATTNNCCCGGCGTCCTGCCGAGCATGCGCTGCGCTCCCAGTCCCACTCTGAGCACGCGCCCCGTGTCCCTGTCCACCGCCAGCACCGAGGGCTCGCTGAGCACTATCCCCTTGCCCCGTATGAACATGAGTACCGTTGCCGTCCCCAGGTCTATGGCTATGTCCCGTCCGAAAATCATCCGTTTTTTTCCCTCTGCACAGTACGGCGCAGACCACTTCCTCCGCGCCTGCCAAAAGCATGATCTTTGAGCATTCCGCCAGCGTCGCGCCGGTGGTGAAGATATCGTCTACAAGCAGAATTCTCCTGCCGTCAAGCTCCGCGCCGGGATGCACCTTATATGCACCCGCCACGTTTGCCCGCCTCTGCGAGCTGTCGTGTATCCGGGACTGCGGCCGTATGTTTCCCGGTTTGTCAAGCAGCCTTTCCGGCGTATACCCCAGCTCTCTGCCCATGACCTCCGCCAGCAGCCTTGCCTGTGAATATCCCCGTTTTCTGAGCCTTGCGCGGCTCAGCGGCACCCAGGTGAGCGCGTCGAAGCGCCCTTCCGTTTTCTT
>DBWE01000004.1:4148-6903 GCA_002308315.1 Clostridiales bacterium UBA1246
CCCTGCCGTGAAACTTGAAGGCAAGCACGGCCTTTCTGACCGCGCCGGTATAGTAGAGCGACGATACGCACTGCGAATAGAAGCTGCCGCCCGTATCCGCCTTCCTGTCCGTATACGGGAGCCCGGCCGCGCATTCTCCGCACATGAGCTCTTCGCCGCTGAGTATCCTTCGGCAGAACGGGCATTTCGGCGGGAACAGCAGCCGGAGCAGTCCCTTTTTCAGTCCGCTCATTCGTTCCTTGTCAGGCGGGTCTTAAGACCGCTGTATCGCCTCTGCGTCCTGTTGTTTGCCACCATTTCCGCGACCGCCCCGTCGTCGCCTACTATTATCAGCAGCTCCTTCGCCCTCGTCACCGCCGTATAAAGCACCGAGCGCGACATCAGCGACGGGGCGCCCTTTACCAGCGAAAGGATCACCGCCCTGTATTCGCTGCCCTGAGACTTATGTACCGTCACAGCGTAGGCGGGCTCCAGCTCGGAAAGCATGTCGAAGGAATATACCGCGCTTCTGTCCTCGTATTCCACCGTCAGCAGCTGCTCGGCATTGTCCAGCGACGTTATCCTGCCCACGTCGCCGTTGAATATCCCCACGCCGACGGTCCCGTCGTTTTTCGTCCACATTATATCGTAATTGTTCCGCACCTGCATCACTCTGTCGCCCGTGCGGAAGACGATATCTCCGAACGCCTTTTCGGCCTTTCCCTCCGCGGGGGGATTTATAGCCTCCTGCAGTCTGCGGTTGAGCTCCGCGGTACCGGAAGCATAGCGGCGGGAAGGCGATATCACCTGTATCTCCTCGGGCATGATGTGCATGTTTTCCGGCAGTCTTTTCGAGCATAGCTCCAATATCGTCTCCGTCGCGGCCTCCGCGGTCCTTCGGCGCATGAAAAAGAAATCTCCCTTGTTTGCCTTCAGCTCGGGCAGCTCTCCCCTGTTTATCAGATGCGCGTTGAGAACTATCCTGCTCTCCTCCGCCTGTCTGAATATCTCGGTAAGACTTACGCTGTTTATTACTCCGCTGCGCAGTATGTCGCCGAACATGTTTCCCGGTCCGACGGGCGGCAGCTGGTCCGCGTCGCCCACCATCACGAGCCTGCAGCCCGGCTTCATGGCCGACAGCAGCGCCTTCATCAGTATTATGTCAACCATCGACGACTCGTCGAGTATTACCGCGTCCGCCTCGAGCATATCCCGTTCATTATGCTTGAAGACCAGCGCGCCGAGATCGGCGTCATAGCCCATTTCAAGCAGCCGGTGTACTGTGGACGCTTCTCTTCGGCACAGCTCGCCCATGCGCTTGGCCGCGCGCCCCGTCGGCGCGGCGAGAGCGGTCTTGAGGCCCATATTGTCAAACACGCTGAGTATAGCCCTGATAGTGGTCGTTTTGCCGGTGCCCGGTCCGCCCGTGAGCGCGAAAATGCCGTATTCCGCCGCCGCTCTGACGGCCTCTCTCTGCCGCTCGGCCAGGGTGATGCCCATATCCTCCTCGGCGCGGCTTATGAGCTTATCGGGAGCAGCCGTATCGTATACCGTTTCGGCCATGCGCCTGATGCGTTCGGCGACGTATGCCTCCGCCTTGTATATCGAGGCCATATAGCATGCCTGACGGCCGGCAATGTCCTCAACGACCATCTCCCCCGCTTCCTCCAGCCTGACCATAGCAGCCGAAACGCAGTCGGCGTCCACGCTGATCAGCGCGGAAACGGCAGCGGAAAGCTTGTCGCGAGGGATGAAGCAGTGCCCGTTTTCGGCGTTATAGTCCAGTTCATACAGCACCGCCGCTTCCACTCTCTCCGGGGAATCGGCCTCAAAGCCCATATTCAGCGCCAGCCGGTCGGCGTCGGCAAAGCTTGCTCCGTAAAACTCGCCCGTGAGCAGATACGGATTTGCGTTCAGCGCGGCCATCGCGTCGTCGCCGTAGCTGCGGTAAAGACGCATGGCGTATTCCAATCTTATGCCGTTGTCGGCGAAGAATTCCATCAGTCTGCGCAGCGCGGTACGCCGTCTGAAGGACAGGCTTATTTCCGCGGCGCGCTTTGATGTTATCCCCTTCAGCCCGGTCAGCTTTTCCGGGGCGTTTTCCAGGATCTCAAGGCTGTCGCGCCCGAAGCTTTCGACTATGTTCTTTGCCGTCACGGGGCCCACGCCCTTTATCACGCCGGAAGCGAGATACGCGCATATCTCCGTTTCCGTCTTCGGCATGGCGCGGTCAATGATCTCCGCCCGGAATTGAGAACCGTGAAGCTGATGCTCCTCCCAGCGTCCCACGGCAGTGATCTTTTCGCCCGGCGCGGCGTAGGGCGCCGTGCCCACGAGCGTGACCGTTCCTCCCCCGTCCAGGGCGAGGCGCAGCACGGCATATCCGTTTTCATCGTTTGAAAAAATCACGCTCTCCACGCTGCCGGATAAGCGCATCTGCTCTTTAGCGTCCATCTGTCAGCACTCTTTTCAAAAATTGTCCGGTATAGCTTTCTTCACAGGCCGCGACCTGCTCCGGCGTGCCCGTACACACGACCTCGCCGCCCTTGTCTCCGCCCTCCGGGCCGAGATCTATGATATAGTCGGCGTTCTTTATCATATCGAGATTATGCTCTATGACGACAACGCTGTTGCCCGCGTCAACCAGGCGCTCCAGCACGTCGATCAGCTTTTTCACGTCCGCGGTATGCAGACCGGTGGTAGGCTCGTCCAGCACATAGACGGTGCTGCCGGTGCTGCGTTTGGAGAGCTCCGTGGCCAGCTTCACCCGCTGGGC
>DBWE01000187.1:0-164 GCA_002308315.1 Clostridiales bacterium UBA1246
CGGCCGATACCGGCCGCTCCCCGTAAGTTCGTTGTTTTAAGCTTTTGCGTCCCCGCAGTCTCTGCACGCGCCGTTGTGGACGCAGATCGGTCCCCCGCATTTTTCGCAGGACCACTTTCTCCGCTCCGCTTCCAAAAAGGCAGCCATGCCGAGCTCGCGGATAT
>DBWE01000187.1:243-8578 GCA_002308315.1 Clostridiales bacterium UBA1246
CAGGGATAGTCCGGACACTCGTCGCAGAAGCGGTAAGCGTTTTTTACCCGTTTTTCACAGGGGACTATTTTGCACCAGCTCGCGCAGAAGGCGGGCTTGGTATCGCTGTCCGACATGCAGCCGAGACAGGGCTTATCCTTGGCGTGGGCGAACATGCACAGNNCCAGCCCGCAGGGCGCGATCATTTCTTCGGTGAACATCACTGACGGCCTCGGAACTGCGGGAACTTATTCTTCCGCTTTCCCGTCGGGGGAAGCGTCGGAGGCGGGCGTCTCGTCGGCGGAGAGCTTGGCGCCGCAGTTGGGGCAGAAGGCCGCGCCCTGAGTTACGGGGGCGCCGCAGCCGGGGCAGAAAACGCCCAGAGAGGCTCCGCAGGAGGAGCAGAATTTCCCGCCGTGATCGTTGATGCTCCCGCACTTGGGGCATATGACGCCGGAAGGGGCGTCCGTCTGCTCTGCCTCGGGAAGCTCGGGCTGCAGTCCGTGGATCTCCGCGTAAAACGCGGCCTTGATCAGCCCGCAGAACAGGGGCAGGAAGGCGATGAGCAGTATCACGACGATGAAGAGCACGAAGCCGAACACGAAGCCGATTATCGGCAGGAGACTGAGCAGGACGAGAACGAGCACCACGACGAATACCGCAACGCCTATGAGGATATCCGCGCCGAACATCGCGTTTTTGTGTCCGTAGGTCTCCTTCATGGACACTTTGAGAGCGTCGGTGGCGGAGATCTCGGGGCAGGTGATGAGTATGTAAGGCGTGAAGCGGTAAGCGTAGGTTTTGGATATCGCGAAGAAAAAGCCCACTATGGGGATGAGTCCCCATATGAATATCCACAGGGTCATCCAGGCCATTCCTCCGCACACGTGCAGGAAATTGCTCTTGAAGCCCATGAACAGCTGAGTCGCCTCAGGCTCCTTTCCCAGATAGCCCGCGAGGAACACCATGGTCATTCCGGCTTCGAGCACGAGAGTGATGGGTATGGTGATCAGCGGGATCATGCCGAGGGTGGATACGAGGACTGTCAGCAGTGTGTACAGCAGGGATACTCCCCAAAGACGCAGCGGCTTTTTCATCAGAATACCGCAGGCTTTGCCGTATACGGTCCTTATCATTGATTGCGACCTCCCTTTTTGTTTTTTTCGTATATTATGCGAAGTCCGTCCAGAAGCAGATTATCGTCGCATACTATCTCTCTTTTGCAGTGCCTGACTATTTTTGAGGCAAGCCCGCCGGTGGCCACCACGGTGGCCCGGCAGCCGAGCTCCTGCTCGGCGCGTTCAATGAGCCCGTCCAGCATCGCGGCGTTGCCGTAGATGAGACCGCTCTGCATGCTGTCTACCGAATTCGTGCCGATCACGCTGCGCGGCTCATCGAAGGAGATGCGCGGCAGCTGAGCGGTGCGCGCGGTGAGAGCGTCGAAGGATACCATGACGCCCGGGTATATTATGACCCCGCGGAAGATACCGGAAGGATCGATCACGGAGATCGTGGTGGCCGTGCCGAGATCGAGGATGATGAGCGGACAGGGGTATTTCGCCATGGCGGCCACGGCGCCCACGACAAGGTCGCT
This sequence comes from Clostridiales bacterium UBA1246, assembly GCA_002308315.1. Lineage (GTDB taxonomy): Bacteria > Bacillota > Clostridia > Oscillospirales > Oscillospiraceae > UBA1246. The sequence goes on from DBWE01000187.1 coordinate 1,817, forward strand.
CCCGAGCTCCGCGGGATCTCCCACGCCGATGTTCAGGCCCGTTTTTATGCCGGGGCCGACGATAAGCGGAGCCTTGCCCGAAAGCTGGATCATCACTCTGCTCATTATATTTATCAGCGGCGGCACGACGGACGATACTATCGAGCCGTCGATCTGCGCCAGACCTACGCCGTTCAGCTCAAGTATATTCTTGATAAGCACGGCGTATTCTGCCTCGGTTTTATCGAGGCTTGTGGAAATGCGGGTGAGAAACGCGATCTCACCGTCTCCGCCGAAGCCTCCCAGGACGATATTCGTGTTGCCTATGTCGATGGCCAGGATCATCGGGATCTCTCCTTTCCGGGATGACCGTTACTCTTTCTGCCTGCTTCCTATGCGGATCAGCCGGACGATAACGGGACTGAGAACGATATTGAAAAGAAGCTCAAAAAGGAAGTTTCCGCCCACAAGGCCGAGTATCATGTATTTTCCGACGCTTTCAAAGCCCGTGCTCAGACCCCATTCCCTGATGGTGGGCAGGAAGAACACCAGGCAGCCCAGCAGGAAAATGCCCGTGTTTACGACCGGGGCGACGATGGCGGACACGATGACGCCGAGCTCAACGCCCCATTTTTCCCTGCCCTTGACTTTGAGGAGGATCTGCGCGTCCACACGGCGCAGAGCCTTGTATACCGCTCCGGCGCAGAGTCCGGACAGTATGCCCTTGAGCAGAACGACCAGGATCGTGCCGGCAGGGCTGATGACAAGAAACGCAGCGGCGTCGCCGCTGAGCAGGACGACCATGCCGAACACAAAGCCGAGCCATGCCCCGGCGATCAGGCCGTAGAGAGCCGCGCCGACGACGATGGGTATAAGGACCAACGAGATCGAGAAGGGCCCGAAACGGATGAAGGCGCCGAGGAACTGGAGAAGGACGACTATTACGGTCATCATCGCCAGCCCCGTGATCCTTCGGATGTTGAAACGCTTGTTTTCCATTGTAAATTCCTCCTTGCTGCCGCTCCCCCCTTGCGTGGGATACGACGCATATATGATTACAAAATATATTATAGACCGACAAAGCGCGAAAGTAAAGGCTTTATATGCGCTCCGCGGCGGCAAGGAATATTCATTAAAAATATTTAAATACGGTTTTATAAACTCATTGACATATTCCTTAGGTTATTTTATAATTATATGGATAAAGATTTTCGGAATTTTTATCATTTTTGCTGAAAAATGCGGCTGGAGGAAGGGAAGCGCGGAAGCGGATTGACGCGGGGCCGTCCAAGCGCCGCAGGGCCGAGCGGAGAAACGGAGTGACGCCGGAAGGGAGGCCGGACATCAGCTCTCCGAGGGGATCCGCAAGGCCGATATCATGATCAGCAAGCTCGATCAAAAGGAGGAAAAAATGAAAAAAAAGAAGATTTCGGTGGCGGTCGGCGCCGTGCTGGCGCTGGCTGTTATCGCCGGGATCGCGATACCGCTGGCGAGCGCGGCCAACGTATCGGTGACGTTTCTCAACCCGCTGGGGGAGCTTGAGCCGCTTGAAAACCGGCCGTTGGCTGAGAGACCCGCCGATCTCAAGGGCAAGGAGATAGCCCTTGCGTATTACGCCAAGGACCAGAACCCGCACGCGGTGAGGGCGATAGGCGAAATGCTGGAAGAAGAGTACGGCATAAGCGCCAGGCTTTACGACATAGGCAGCTCGATCGGCGCAAAGCCGCAGGACTGGTACGACGACATGGCGAAGAGCGACGCCGTGGTACTGGGCGTGGCGGACTGCACTCTCAGCGCATGGTGGGCGGCGTATCACGCGAAGATGATCGAAACGCGTGGGACGCCCGTCGTGGTCCTGACGCATTCCGCTTTTGAAAAAGCCCTTGACGCGGGCGCCATGGACAACGGCTTTACCGGCGTACGCCGCGCGGTGATCGACCCCGGCCTTTACAGCGCGGGATACGTGCTGATGAGCGCGGCCTCGAATACCGATTATCTGCGCGAGACGGCCTTTGTCACCGCAACCGACACCGTTCCCGTCAGCGTGTACGATCAGGTAAAGAAAGCGCTCACTTCTCCGCTTACCGATGAGGAAAAAGATCCGCCTCAGATCACGCTGCGCATGCTCACCGGGTGGGAAGGCAGGGACTTCGATCCCACTGCCGAGACCTTCACCGTTACGAGCACGAGCGAGGCGAAGGCGGCCGCGGAGTTCAACGACCTGGCCGAGGAGCTGGGCTTCGGCGACGGACTGCCGCTGATTGCCCCCCGCCGGGAGCTGGTGGACAAAATGCTGGAGGCCACGGTGCGCGACCGCAGCGAGGTGATAGGCAGGATAATGCCGCGCGGCGGTATCATCACCGTTGAAAAGGCGGCGATAAACGCCGTCATGGCAGGCGCGAGACCCGAATATTTCCCCGTGATCCTTGCGGCCATGGAGGCATACGCCGGCTGCTGGGAGGATGGAGACCTGCTTTATCATTCGCTGACTTCCAGCGACAACTACACCATGATGGTCATCGTCAGCGGGCCGATAGTACCCGAGCTCGGCATTTCGGGGCAGTGGGGCTATCTCGGCAGCGGCAACGAGGCCAACAACGGCATAGGCCGGGCGATCAGACTCTGCATACGCAACATAGGACAGACCAGGACCCACGTTACCGACGGCACCGCCCGTTCGGGCCGTCAGAACGACCACGCCCTGACCGTTTTCGGAGAGGAGCCGAAGCTCCTGCCCGAGGGATGGGAAGGACACAATCAGATGCTCGGCTTTGACAAAAATCAGAATACCGTGACGCTTCACGGCTACTCCTCCCAGACCATGTACGCAGCCATGGGCGGCGTAAACTCCGCATTCAATCCGCAGAACATCCTCAGAAACATAAGAAATGAAAACAGCGGCTCGGTAGGCGTCGCCACCATACCGAGGAACGTGGCGGACCTGTCCAGATCTCAGAACGGCATTGAAAACAAGCAGATGCTGCTCGATTCTCTGCTGGACGCCGGCAACGGCAACCAGAAGCTTTACAGCCGCTGGCTGCTGTGGCCCGTCATAGTCGGCGATCCGGACAGCGCCAGACTGTATAAGGATACGAACGGCATTTACGGCACCAAGGCCTTCCGTTCCGTGCTGATAGGCGGAGCGGTGCTGACCGAGACCGCGCACGACCCGGTCAGCCCCGGCACGCCGCAGAATTTCGCCGTGACGCGCAGCGGTGACGGCGCCGAGCTCACGTGGGAGGCCCCCGTCAGCGACGGCGGCGGAACCGTGACCGGCTATCAGGTGACCTGCACCGGCGGCGCGGCAGGCGGCGCGGCAAATCCCGAGGGTGAAACGCCCGTGATAAACGTCACGATCGCGGCGCCCGCGGCGGCGGCAGGCTCGAAGATACCCACCGCGCCCGAGGCCTTCACCGACAGCGGCCGCGCAGCGACGCCCGCCTGGGTGGACGTGCCGTCCGGCAAAATGAGCTATACCTTCAGCGGACTGGATCCCGACGGCGAATATACCTTCGCCGTGCGCGCGATCAGCGACATCCGCAGCGCCGTCCGCGTGATCGGCGAGGGAACATCCCAGAAGAAAAATACTTACGATCTGGATTACGGCATCAGCGGCCGCGGCGCGTGGGCGCTGGAAAACTGAGTCCGGATCGACAAGGAGGTCAATAAATGAAGAAAAAAACGATCCTTAGAGCCTCGGGGATCGTTGTGGCGCTGGCCGTGATTGCAATGCTGGTGATCCAACTGAGGTCATCGGACGGCATGCAGACGTACAGGTTCCTCAACCCCCTCGGCACGGTCGAGCCGCGTCAGGATACGCCGCTGGCAGACCGTCAGCCCGTGATAGACATACTCAACGGCACGGGCGAGCGCACGCTGCGTCTCGGCGTGGCGTGGTACTACAAGCCCCTTGACGCCGAGCCGCCTTACGCCATAGCGGAAATGCTCAAGGAAAAATGGGAAGCGGAGCATCCCGGCCTCACCGTCGAGCTCGTGATCCCCGACCCCGAAGCGGCGGGCCTCGGCTCGGAGCTTCCCGCGGATCCCCAGTATATCCCCGCCGTGGGCCACGCCTGGAACATCAGGGCAGAAGTGGTCTACGATACCTGGAAGGATAAAGTCGATGCAATGATACTCGGGGTAGGCGATTGAAACTGCTGCGCGTGGTGGAGTTCCATCCATATGAAAAACATCGAATCCCGCGGCATCCCGGCAGCTTACATGACTACCTCGCTTTTCCATCGCATTCAGAACCAGGGCTTCAGAGCCAACGGCATGACCAACGCACGCCGGGTGATCATGGATCACTCGCTGATGGCCACGGCGGAAATGTATACCAGCCAGAACAACAGACCCGGCCGTCAGGCAATGGAATATCTCAAGGAAAACGTTCTTAACACTACGGATTATCCCGACAGAGCGCGTATGGAGTACGCGGGCGTGGCGGATCTGACTGCTCTCGAGCAGGCGGAGATAGCCCTTACCGCGCCTCTTACCGAGGAAGAACGCAATCCTCAGCCCCTTACCTACTACGATACAATGGAAGGCTTCGGCAACGATCGCTACATAGAGATCAAGGCGAAAAGCTTTGCGGAAGCCCAGCAGATCTTCGACAGGATCGCCATGATGGACGCGGGATCCGGCTACGGGCCCGATCTCGAACGCGTCGGCACGAATGACGGCCTGGGATTTTACGGTAACTTCGGAGACGGCCTGCCTTTGGTGCCTCCTACCGACGAGCTTGTGAAAGAAATGCTTGCCGGCTCCGAGCGCGGGAAACATCCCGACGACGTTATCGGATGGCTCAAATTCCAGGGCGGCGCGATGACCGTGGAAAAAGTCGCGATCAACGCGGTCATGGCGGGCGCCAAGCCCGAGCACTTCCCCGTGATACTCTCCGCAGTGGAGCTTCTCTCCAGCGGATGGGACTTCGATAAGATGTGGTATCACGGTCTGGGAACGGGCAGCGACAGCACTCTGCATATCATGGTGAACGGTCCCCTGGGAGCGGAGCTCGGCATTTCGGGCGGAGAAGGCTCGAACGGCGGCGCCGGCAACCGGGTAAACAACGTGATCGGCAGAGCGATAAGAATGTGCATACGCAACCTCGGCCATATAAGCACCGAGGTGGACGACCATCAGTACAAGGGCCGCGAGCACGACCACGTCCTGATCTTCTTCCGCGAGGAGGAGGAAAAGCTTCCCGGCTGGGATCCCGCCAAGTGGGACGGCGATCCGCGCACCAAGGACATGTGGGTGCCGTACCACGTTGAAATGGGCTTCCGTCCCGAGGAAAGCACCATAACGATCTGGGCGGGCAGCTCCACCGGCAATACCGCCTACGGCGGCGAGCCCTTCTTCTGGACGCAGGCGAGGCTGTCCGGCAACGGCAGCATCATCAGCGGAGGCTCGGGCTACGGCGGCATGCTGGATACGGGCGCGATAAACTTCGTGGCCATCTCCCCGGGCATGGCTCAGGCAATGTACGATTACAAGGGCGTTCATAACAAGGACGCGCTCCGCGCCACGGTAACGCCCCCCAGCACGGGAGGCAGCGGCCAGGGCGGACTGTACTATACGCTCAATCCGGTCGTGGCCGGCGGCGACCTGGCGTCTGTCAGGATCTACGGCAACTACAGCTTCTATAACCGCATGAACCACCAGATCCAGCTCATCAGCGGAGCCACGCTGACCGAGAACGGCAGGGCGGCGTCCGTCTACAAGAGCGCTCACATAGGCGTGACGGGAAGCGACACCGTCGGCACGAAGGTTGCCGATGCGGACGTGACCTCAATGTTCTTCTCCGCACCCTCCGTCAACGCCCCGAAGGAGCTGTCGGACGCTTACCCCGTGGGCACCTGGCCTCTGGCCGCGGGCACCTACGATCCCGCGCTGGACGCTTTCACGATCCAGGAGGGCGCGTACGTGTTCGGCCTGTTTACGAGCAGCTACGGAACGCTGCCGGCGCCGACGGCGATAGCGGGCTACACCAAGATCGCCTCCGCGGAGAAGATGTCGCCCGGGCAGTGGTGCCTGCTGAAGGGCTCCAGCGGCTTTGACTACGTCATCGTGATGGACGACGAGACCGAGGCGCCGGAAAATCCGCTCGATCCCGCTTCCGAGGGGAAAGAGAGCGCGTGGCTGCCTTCGGCTCCGCGCAATGTCAAGGTGAAATTCAGCGAGGGCAGCGTGGCCGGCCGGAAGAACATCACCGTCACCTGGGACGCTCCCGAGGACGACGGCAATACGCCGATCATCGCGTACCAGCTGGCGTTCGCCCACGGCGGCGCGATACAGTCCTTCGCCATCACCGACGCTCCCGACGGCAAGGTGGATCTGGGAGACGCGGACAGCTGCAACTACGTCGCGCACAGCTACAGCGTTTACAATCATACCGTCGTCCCCGTGATGGAGGGCTTCGGCATGGGCGTGCAGACCAGCGGCGCGAACAGGATCTATACCGTGCAGGCCGGCACCGACGCCTTCGAGAAGAGAAGCTTCACCTTTGAGAACATGCCGGTGGGCTACGAGTGCTTCATAAGAGTACGCGCCGTCAACGGCGTGCGCAGCGCTCTGGAGCTTGACGCGACCGAGTCGCTTGCGACATCTCTCGGCGCGAGCCCGACCTTCTTCTGGTTCAACGACGGCATGACCGCCCGCGGAAGCGGACACGGCGCGTGGGGACTCTATAACGGAGGAAAGAGCCTCGTCATAGAGGCCGACGCGAAGTAATACCTCATACGGCGGGCCTTCCCGTTCCCGCCCCGCGGGAACGGGAAGGCC
>DBWE01000034.1:0-10824 GCA_002308315.1 Clostridiales bacterium UBA1246
GCCGGCCACCGGGCCGGATCCACCCCCGTATCTATGTCCGGGGCGTATTTCGCCCCGGCTGTTCAACATATCCATTTTATGTTTTCTTTGCCGGTATGTCAACCGGAAATTCCGTTATAGAGCTCCGTTATCCTCGCCGTTATCTCGTCTCCGTCCCCCGGCATGAGGGTCCTCGGCGAAATAAGCGCCTTTGACTCGTGCAGTCGCAGCACTATCGGCGTCGGCGCAAGGCGCATGCCCTCCTCAAGCTCGCTCAGAGTCATTCCCTTCGGCTCCACTGCGACGGCCCAGCCCGGAAATTCCACGCCGGGGAGAGAGCCGCCCCCTGCCTCGTCCGCAGTCGGACATATCTCCACGGTCCATCCCGGGGCCGCTGCGCTTATCCGTCCCGCAAGCTCGCCGGCCCTGCGCTTCAGTTCCCCCGGGCCGAGCGACAGCATCGAAAGCACGGGAACGCATTTTCTCGCCGTATCGGGATATCTGCACAGCTTCAGCGTCTGCTCCAGCGCGGACACCGTCAGCTTGTCCGGGCGTACCACACGCGCCAGGGGATTTTTCTTCATCCTGCTAATGTATTCCCTGCGCCCGGCTATCACGCCCGCCTGCGCGGAGCCCGTCAGCTTATCTCCCGAAAAGCATATCACGTCGGCGCCGCTTTCTATTCCGCTGCGCGCGGTATGCCCGCCGCCGCTTATGCCGAGAAGCTCCGGATCGACGGTGAAGCAGGAGCCCATGTCGTACACGAGCGGGACCCCGCGTTCGCGGGCCAGGACGGCAAGCTCCCCTGCCGATACCGAGCCGGAAAAGCCCACTATCCTGTAATTGCTGGTATGCACCTTCAGCAGCAGCTCCGCGCCCGCGTCCAGGGCGGCCGCGTAATCGCCGAGCCGCGTCTTATTCGTGCAGCCTATTTCCATAAGCTCCGCTCCGCTCTGCTCCATTATCTCCGGTATGCGGAACGAGCCGCCTATTTCCACCAGCTCGCCTCTCGATATGGCAACCTTTTTCCCTTTTGCGAGCTCCGACAGCGTCAGGAAGACCGCCGCGGCGTTGTTGTTCACCGCCATGGCCGCCTCCGCGCCGCTCAGCTCGCATATGAGCTTTTCGACGTACGCGCAGCGGCTTCCTCTCTCTCCGCTTTCAAGGTCGTATTCAAGAGTGCCGTATCCGCTGTATATTCTTTCAACGGCTCTGTACAGCTCTTCTCCGAGAGGCGCCCTGCCCAGATTGGTATGCAGGACTATGCCCGTCGCGTTTATCACGCCGCGCATGCCCTCCCTGTCTTCCTCCTCCAAAAGCGAAAGCATTCCCCTCGCGCACGCGTTTGCGGAGGGCACCTCGTCGGTCTCCCCGGAAGCGACGGACGTTCTCAGTCCGTCGAGAAAGGCCCGCGCGGCACGCTTGACGCGCTCCCTGTCCAGGTCCCGGAATTCTTCGCGGTCAAGCAGAGTGTTCATATTCGGTATTCTTCTTATAAGTTTATTATCCATAACAGTTAGAGTATACCTCTTTTTTTCCTTTTGTCAATCTTGCCCCGCCTGCCCGCGCGAAAAAAAACGGACTGCCGCAAATACTGATTTGCGGCAGTCCGACCTGATGTTCGTTCCGTCAGCTGATCACTCTGACTCTGATAACTCCGTTTATCGCCTTCAGCGCCGCCTCGTCGGGAGCGTCGTCAAAGTCGATGAGGGCTACCTTATAGCCGAAGTTGATCTTTTCGCTGTAAGCCACGCCCTTCACCGAAATATCGGCGCTGTCCTTCGCGATGACGACGGCTCTGTACTTTCCGGTCCTCTCCATCTTGATGTTGGGCAGGTTGACGCTGTTTATTATATTGCCTCTCAGCATGTACTCGGAAATCTGATCCGCCGCCATGATCGCGCAGTTGTCCTCGCTCTCGGGGGTTGAGGCGCCGAGATGAGGAAGGGCTATCGCGCCTTCCATGGTTATGGTCTTGCCGTTGGGGAAATCGGTCACGTAGCGTCCGACGTAACCCATGGCGAGAGCGTATTCCATATCCTCATCGTCTACCAGCTCTCCGCGGGCGATATTGACTATCCTGACGCCGCGCTTCATCTTTTTGATGCTGTCCTTGCGGATCGTGTGGCGGGTATCGTTGTTGTAGGGCAGATGCAGGGAAATGTAGTCGGCGCGGGGATAGAGATCGTCGCTGTTGTCCACTATCTCGCAAATTCCCTTAAGCTCGGCAGCCGTTTCCTCGGATACGAAGGGATCGTAGCCCACCACGGTCATGCCCAGATCGTGCGCCGCCTTGGCGACCTTTGCGCCCACGTGGCCCAGGCCGAGCAGACCGAGAGTCTTTCCGTAAAGCTCGGGGCCCTTGAAGGTCGATTTTCCGCCCTCCACGGCATTGGAAATGAACTCGTCTTTATTGGTGAACGGAGGCATCATTGCCGCCTGTCCCGCTATCGTGGCCAGCCACTGCATCGATCCGGTTATATTTCTTGAAGCAAGAAGAAGAGCGCAGATCGTCATTTCCTTAACGGCGTTCGCGTTGGCTCCGGGAGTATTGAAAGCCACTATGCCCTTTGTGGCGAGACGCTCAACGGGAATGTTGTTGTATCCCGCTCCGGCCCTGGCAACGCAGGCGAGACTTGCGCCGGGAGCGAAGCCGGACATATCCGCCGACCTTACGATTATCGCGTCGGGATCCGCGCAGCCGTCGTCCAGCTCAAAGTAATTCGTGTCCAGACGCTCCATGCCGATCTTTGCGATCTTGTTAAGCGTTTTAACAGTATACATTCCTCAAATCTCCTTCTGAAAATATGTTTTGCTGCCTTATCAGGCCTTTTTCTCAAAATCCTTCATGTACTCGGCAAGGGCCCTGACGCCCTCGAAGGACATCGCGTTGTATATCGAAGCGCGCATGCCGCCCACGCTGCGGTGACCGTTCACGTTCTCAATGCCTATCTCCTTTGCCCCGGCAATGAAGCGTTTGTCCATTTCGGGATCGCCGGTAACGAATGTGACGTTCATATCCGAGCGCGAATCCTTCTCCGCGCAGCCCTTGTAAAGACTGCTCGCGTCGATCACGTCGTAGAGTATCTTTGCTTTTTCCTTCTTGCGCTGCTCTATCACGCTCAGGCCGCCCTGCGCGTCCATCCACTTCAGCACGAGACCCAGCATGTAAATGCACCAGCAGGGCGGCGTGTTGTGCATGGAGTCGCCCTTTATCATGGCGGCATAGTCAAGCATAACGGGCGTGTACGGCAGAGCGTGGCCGGCATAATCCTTGTTTATGAACACTACCGTCAGTCCGGCGGGGCTCATGTTTTTCTGAGCTCCGGCAAATACCACGGAGTATTTCTCAAAGTCTATGGGCTGCGTGAGTATATCGGAGGACATGTCGCAGACCAGCGGAGCGTTGACCTGCGGGACGTATTTCCACTCTGTGCCGTAAATCGTGTTGTTGGCGGTATAGTACAGATAGCTGATGTCGTCGCGCACGTTCAGCTCGCTCTGCGCGGGGATATAGCTGTGATTTCTGTCCTTGGACGACGCCGCCACCGCGACGTCCCCGTATTTCTTCGCCTCGTCGTAAGCCTTTGTGGCAAAGGAGCCGGTAAGAACGTAGTCCGCCTTGCCGGTAGCAGTTATCAGATTCATCGCGGTCATGGCGAACTGCAGCGTGGCTCCGCCCTGCAGGAAGAGTATCTCATGCGTCTCGGGCACGTTCAGTATGCGGCGAAGATCGGACTTGGTCTGCTCGAATATCGAAAGGAACAGCTTGCTCCGGTGGCTCATCTCCATCACGGACATACCGGAGCCGCCGTAGTTGATAAGTTCTTCCTTAGCCTGCTCCAGCACCTCAAGCGGGAGAGTCGAAGGACCGGCAGCGAAATTGTAAATTCTTTTTTCCGACATTTTTTCCTTACCTTCCCTTTTAAATATATTAAATGACTGTATAAAATTCCATTGTTGTATTTTAGTATTATAATACACTAAATTGCGGAAATCAATGTCATATTGACCATATCCACGCCTGTTATTCTCACTTTTTTTATGCTACCTGCCAGCCCGCCGCACGGCGGCTCCACTGTGCAGTAATTCGGCGTATGTCCGACTTTTGTCTCGAAAAGCACTTCCTGCTCGCTGCCTGTCTGAGCCGAAAGGAAGCTCCTTTCCATCCTAGCGGCAAGCTCCGCCGCCCTTGCCGCTCTTTCCTCGCGCAGCTGCTTCGGAACGCTTCCCTCCATGACCGCGGCCTTCGTGCCCTTGCGTTCGGAATACGGGAAAATGTGAACGTGTGAAAAAGCGCACTTTTCCATGAATTCGAGGGTCCGGGAGAATTCGTCCTCATCCTCTCCGGGAAATCCGGTTATCAGATCGGCGGTTATGCCGCAGTTGTCGAAGTGCTCTCTCAAAAGCTCGACGGAACGGTAAAAGCGCGCCGTGTCATAGCGCCGTCCCATACGTCTGAGCGTTTCGTCGCATCCGCTCTGCAGGGAAAGGTGGAAATGCGGACACAGTCCTCTTACCTCCGCCGCGGCGCGGCAGAAATCCTCGCTTATCGCTCTCGGCTCCAGCGATCCGAGACGCAGTCTTTTGTCCGGAGCGGCTTTTCCGACGGCCCGGAGCAGTTCTCCCAGCCCGTACTGATATGAAGCAAGCTCTATACCCGTTATCGTAAGCTCCGGCGCGCCGCACTCCGCGGCAAAGCGCGCCGCCCGATCTACCGGCATGCTGCGCACCGGGCCTCTGAGAAAAGGTATTATGCAGTAGCTGCAATAATTCTGACAGCCGTCCTCCACCTTAAGATAGGCTCTCGTCCTGCCCTCCAGTACCGCGCTTCCCAAAAGCTCCGGCTCACGGCGCTTTTTCGGATCGCCGACCATCGTCCCCCCGGCCCCCGCGCACAGCGCGTCTATAAACGCCATTCTGTCTCCGCTGCCGCCTATGAGCCCGGCTCCGAGCTTTTTTGCTTCCTCCGGCTCAGCCTGAGCCCAGCATCCGCATACCGCGAGAAAAGCCCCCGGGTTTTCCTTCATCAGCCGTCTGACGGCCTGTCTGGATTTGCGGGCGCTCTCCGCGGTAACTGCGCAGCTGTTGACAACCACCGCGTCCGCGCCGAAGGCGACGACGGAATGTCCTCTCTTCTTCAGCTCGGCCTCCATCGCCGCGCTCTCGAGCTGGTTTACGCGGCAGCCGAGGGTATAAAATCTTACTTTCAAATCAACGACCGTTCCTTCAGCATGATAAACGTATGTTCCGAAAATGTTTCAAGCTTAATCCTTGATTTTTCGCCTTCTTGTGTTATGATTAAGCAGACGCGACCTATAAGAACACGCTTCAAACGGCGCTCTTGCGGCGCTTGAAGCCCCTCCGAACTTGACGGGCGCGAGCCCGCCCGCGTCCGGCGGGCCGAAAATCGCCTGAAATATCAAGTCCGAAAGAGTTTTGCCGGAGCAGATCTGCGTCTGCTCGAGGCAAAAACGCAGAGCGTCCTTTCCGGATGGTCGAGTTTTTTAACGAAGTGCAGGCGGAAAGCTGCCCGTCAAAACCGGGCCGGTATAGGTTTCGTCTGCTTAAAAATACCATTTTGAAATTGACTTTTCAAGTCGTCAAGGAGTATTTTGCCGTGATCTATCTTGATAATGCCGCCACTACGCAGCCCTGTCCCGAGGCGGTCGAGGCCGTAAAAAAGGCGATGACGGACTGCTGGGGCAACCCCTCCGCGTCATATTCGTGCGGCCGCGAAGCGCGTATGGCCCTTGAGACGGCGCGCTTTCAGGTCGCCTCGGCTCTCGGCGCCAATCCCATGGAGATCATATTCACCTCCGGCGGCACCGAGGCAGATAACCACGCCATACTGTGCGGGGCGCGCAGACAGAAACGCTACGGCTCGCATATAATAAGCTCGCTCACAGAGCATGACGCCGTCCTCGAGCCGCTCAAACAGCTTTCCTCCGACGGCTTCGACGTCACTCTGCTTTCTCCCGACGAAAACGGCAGAATATCCGTAGCGTCGGTGGAAAACGCTCTCAGGGACGATACTTCGTTCATTTCTCTTATGCTGGTGAACAACGAGACCGGCGCGATCAATCCCATACCCGAGATATCCCGGCTGATCCGCGGGCGCAACATACTGCTCCACTGCGACTGCGTCCAGGCAATGCGCAACGTTCCCTTCACCGTGCGCTCTCTCGGCGCGGACCTGATAAGCGTAAGCTCCCACAAAATAAACGGCCCCAAGGGGGCGGGCGCCCTGTGGGTAAAAAACAGCGCCAGGCTCACGCCCTTCATTTTCGGCGGCGGTCAGGAGGGCGGCCTGCGCAGCGGGACCGAGGCCGTTCCCGCGATAGCCGGCTTCGGGGCCGCGGCCGCCCGGCCGGGCGCGGGCGTAAACCCCCGGCTCCGTGAGCTTATCCGCGAAAGCTTTCCGGACGCCGTCGTCATCAGCGGCAGCGAAGGCTTTTCGTCGCATATCTTCATGTTTTCCCTTCCCGGCTGCAAGGCGGAGGTGCTTACCAACTGGCTGGACAGCATCGGGATATTCGTTTCCCGCGGCTCGGCCTGCGCCAAGGGCAGGCGCAGTCACGTTCTCGCCGCGATGGGCCTGCCTGCCGACGTGATAGACGGCGCGATACGCGTCAGCTTTTCTCCCGAGAACACCGAGGCCGACGTGCTGACCTTCTGCAGCGAGCTCAGAGCGGCGAAGGAACGCTTTTTCTGAGTATNNATATAATTCGGGCGGCTGCGTTCGGTGAACGCGGCCGCCCGTGTTTTTTCCCGGTCTCAGAACAGGACCACTATCCCCGCTGTCAGCAGTATATAGAATATATACAGCGCCAGCATCACCGCGCCCTGACTTCTGCGGAATTTTCGGCTTATCAGCGCGGGTATCACCGCTACCGCGCCGAGCACGAGCGAAGCGGGAAGATCGTACGCCGACACCTGCGGGGAAACCGTAAGCGAGCCGCCTCCCGTAATACAGCATACGGGGATGATCAGCGACAGGTCGATTATATTCGCGCCTATTATATTGCCCACGGACAGCGAGCCCTGCTTTTTCACGATGGCCGTTATGGTGGTGACGAGCTCCGGCAGCGAGGTGCCCACGGCAATGAGCGTTACGGATATCACTCTTTCCGGCACGCCGCACATGCGGGCAAGCGCGCTGCCGTTGTCGACCAGCAGATTCGCTCCCCATACTATTGCCGCCGCGCCGACGACGAACTTGAGTACGTTTATCCCAAGCTCCTTTTTTTCAAACGGAATCCGGTCCTCTTTTGACGAACCGCTCATCGTTTTCTTTGCCGCCAGCACGTTGTCGGTCATCGCGGCGACGAAAATGAGCACGAGGATCACGCACGGCAGCAGGCGGAAGCTGCCCGAGCGTCCGAAAACGACTATCACTCCCGCCGCGCAGAGCATCAGCAGGGATTTCGCGATATAATCCCGGCGCTTTATCGCCATGGGGATGCAGACCAGGGCTATGGCCATTATAAGGCCTAGGTTGGCCGTAACGCTGCCCACGGCGTTGCCTATGGCCATGTCGCTCTTGCCTTCCGCCGTAGCGATCACGGAAACCAGCAGCTCCGGCAGCGTGGTGGCAAAGCTTACCACGGTCGCCCCGACTATGAATTTGGGTATTCCCGTCGCCTCGGCCATCCACACGGCGGCGTCGACGAAAACGTCTCCCCCTTTTATTATCAGGGCGAGACCCAGCAGAAGAAGCAGTATCGTAAATACTACGGACATTTCTCCATCACCGTTTCCACTGTATAGTACAACACCGGATTATAGTACAACTTCCGGACATTTACAAGGATGTTTTTTGTTGACAAAGCGGGTATACGGGTATACAATACGCTTCAAATATTGCGGGGGTGAATTGCATGAAACGTATAGCTACGATACAGGACATATCCTGCTTCGGGAAATGCTCGCTTACCGTGGCCCTGCCCATCATTTCGGCCATGGGCGTCGAGGCGTGCGTGGTCCCCACAGCAGTGCTTTCCACCCATACCATGTTCAGCGGCTACACTTTCCGCGATCTTACCGACGATATGCCGCTTATAATGAAGCATTGGCAGCAGGAGGGCTTCCGCTTCGACGCGCTGTATACCGGCTACCTGGGCTCCGAGCGTCAGCTCTCGATAGTATCCGATTATTTCAGCGCCTTCGGGACTGACGGCGGCGTTATACTCGTCGACCCGGTCATGGGCGACAACGGCAGACTTTACAGCGGCTTCAACGAGAGCTTCGCGCGCAGCATGGGCAGACTTTGCTCTTCCGCCGACATAATCGTGCCCAACCTTACCGAGGCGGCCTTCATGCTCGGCGAGGACTATGTCGGCGAAGGCTACGACGAAGCTTACATCCGCGAGCTGCTCAAGCGGCTTACCGGCCTCGGCGCCCGCACCGCCGTGCTTACCGGCGTCAGCTTCAAAAAAGGCAGCATCGGCGTTATGAGTTATGACAGCGAAAGCGGAGAATATTTCCACTACTCTCACGAGAAGGTGAGCAAAAGCTATCACGGCACCGGCGACATATTCGCCAGCACCGTCGTGGGCGCCCTTATGAACGGCCTCGATCTGCCGCGCGCTCTGACGGTCGCCGCCGATTATACGGCTGCCTGCATACGCATTACCGCCGAAGATCCCGACGGCATCGATTACAGCGTCTATTTCGAGTCTCTCATACCGCAGCTTCTCAAAATGCTCGGCAGACAGTGACACTCACATCCGAAAAAATCACGGCGCAGTTCGCGCCGTGATTTTTTTACCGGAGGGCTACTCCTGCCCGGACCTGGTATAATAAAAAATATACTGCTGTGCCAGTCCCGCGGCGTCGCCGAAAACCGAAGGATCAAAGCCCGGAGGATAATGCTCTTTAAGGGCTTTTTTCATCCATACGTCTATGGGAAAGGCGTCCGGTATCTGCAGTCCGAACAGGACCACGCAGTTTGCCACCTTGTCGCCCACCCCCCGCAGCTTTTTCAGCTCCGCGAGAGCTTCGGAACAGCTTTTTCCGGCAAGCGCGTCCAGATCCAGCCTGCCGGAGGCGACCTCCCTCGCGGCGGAAATTATGTACTCCGCTCTGTACCCGCATCTCAGCACCGCCAGATCCTCCGGCTCCAGAGCGGCGATCCTTTCCGCAGACGGGAACGAATGATATTTCTCGCCCTCGAAGCTCAGCTCGTCTCCGAAGGCGGAGCACAGGGCTTCGATGATCTTCTTTATCCTCGGTATGTTGTTGCACTGGGATATGATGAAGGAGCACAGGGCCTCCCAGCGGTCCTGCTTGAGTATGCGTATGCCCGCCCCGAACTCTGCCGCCCTCGCGGTATAATCATCCGTGCCCAGCCTTTTTCGCAGGACGGAATAGTTTCTGTCCATGTCGAAATATCCGCGCCAGACGTCGGCATATTCCTCTTCCCCGCCGCTTATGAATATGCTGCCGCTCTCGGTATATACCCGGGCAGCTCTGCCCATCGCCACGCCGACGTAGCCTCCGCGCCCGTCGGCGTTCCAGCGGAAGCACTGACCGCATTCGAATATCTTGACGGGGTCGAAATCATCCTTCTTTTCTATCTGTATATATTGCATTTTCCCGATCCTCAAATATATAATCGTATTATATACGGAAACGGGGTCAACTTCAATGCCGGAAAAAATATTTACCATACCGATAAACGAGGCCTTTGAAAAGGAGAGCGGCTGTCCGTTCTGCGCGCTGCGCGAACGGCTTGAGGAGCAGACGTTGTCGTATACCCTCGGAGCGGCGATGATGGAGCCGGACGTGCGCGCGTCTATGAACGCCGCGGGCTTCTGCCGCGGGCATCTCGCCGCCCTGCATTCCATGAAGAACAAGCTGTCTCTCGGGCTGATCCTCGAAAGTCATCTCGACGAGCTTATCGCCGCGCTCTCCCCCGAGCCCTCCGGCGGAAAAAAGGGCGTGTTCTCCCGCGGCCGGGGAGACGAGCCCGACGCCGCGGACTCTATCGGGAAGTTTTCCGAAAGCTGCTATATCTGCCGCCGCATCGGAGATACGGAAAAACGGTATTTGTCCAACGCCGTCTGGCTGTGGTCGTCGGACGCGGCTTTCCGCGAAAAGCTGAAAAGCAGATCCTTTTTCTGCCTTACGCATTTTTCCGCATTGCTCAAAACCGGCAAAGCGGAGCTCAAAGCCGCCGAATACGCCGGGCTCTACTCGGCGATGACCGCCCTTGAGCGGAAGTATCTCTCATCTCTCCGCTCTTCGGTGACGCAGTTCAACACGAGCTTCGATCACCGCAGCTCGGACAAGCCTCTTTCCCCCGAAGCGCGTTCGGCCCTGGACGACATACGCGCGGCGCTGCGCTGAGCCGCCTGACCGATCCCGCGATCCGTCTCCCGCTTTTCGGCGCTGTCGGTTTTCCGGCAAAAATCTTTTGACTCTGCCGGCGGTTTCAAGTATTTTCCTGCCTGCGCCCGGGAATACCGAGACGGTTTCTTCGGATAATAAAGGCATGAGCTTAAAGAAAACAGGAAAACAGACCGTCAAATTCGCCTGTCCTCCCTCCGTGATCGCCTCCGCCGGCGTGGCGGGCAAAAAGGAAGGCGAAGGCCCGTTGGCCAAAAGCTTTGATTTTATAAGCGAGGATCAGTATTTCGGCGAAAAATCGTGGGAGAAGGCCGAAAGCGCCATGCAGAGGCTTGCCTTTACCCACGCCCTGAACAAAGCCAGGCTGAGTCCCGCTTCGGTGGATTATGTCTTTGCCGGCGATCTTCTCAATCAGTGCACGGCCTCCGTATTTGCCCTGCGCGACTCCGGCATACCCTACTTCGGTCTTTACGGAGCCTGCTCCACCATGGCCGA
>DBWE01000034.1:10837-11455 GCA_002308315.1 Clostridiales bacterium UBA1246
CGCCGCCATGAGCATTGACGGCGGCTACGCGGACACCGCCTGCGCGATCACTTCGTCTCATTTCTGCTCCGCCGAAAGGCAGTTCCGCATGCCTTTGGAATACGGCAGCCAGCGCACGCCCACCGCTCAGTGGAANNGGACGGCCACCGCCGCAGGCTGCGCCCTTCTCTCTTCGGAGGGGAGCGGGCCGTATATCACCCACGCCACTGTCGGGATAATACGCGACGCGGGGATAAACGACGCAAACAATATGGGCGCCGCGATGGCCAGAGCGGCTTATGATACTCTTTCCGCTCATTTCGAGGATCTGGGCGTCGAGCCGCGGCACTACGATCTCATCGTCACGGGAGACCTCGGTCTTGTGGGACGGTCGATAGTTCTGGATTTTTTCAGGCGCGACGGAGCGGATATTTCCCCCATCTACGACGACTGCGGCATGCTGCTGTACTCGAACGGGGAGCAGGACGTACACGCCGGCGGCTCCGGCTGCGGCTGCAGCGCATCGGTCCTGTGCACCTATCTGCTCGACGCGATGCGCTCGGGCCGCTGCAACAGGCTGCTTTTTGCCGCCACCGGGGCTCTCATGTCTCCTACGAGCAGCTGTCAGGGAGAGAGCAT
>DBWE01000034.1:11504-11699 GCA_002308315.1 Clostridiales bacterium UBA1246
GCGGGCTGCTGTGCGCCGTCGGACAGATACTGATAGACAAAACCCGCCTTACGCCCGCAAGGATACTCACGCTGTATGTGGTGACCGGAGTGATTTTGGGCGGAGCGGGAATATACCGTCCCTTCGCCGAGTGGGCCGGAGCCGGCGCGACGGTCCCCCTGACGGGCTTCGGAAATCTGCTGGCTCAGGGCGTAA
>DBWE01000034.1:11718-14030 GCA_002308315.1 Clostridiales bacterium UBA1246
GAAGGCCGTTGAAGAGAAGGGTCTGCTCGGCGTGCTGACCGGCGGGCTTACCGCCTCTGCCGCGGGGATATGCGCCGCCGTCTTTTTCGCCGCCGCGGCCGCGCTGATATTCAAGCCTCACGAAAAGAAATAGAAACGATAATACGGAAGGACCGCCGCATCGGATCCTGCGGCGGNNNNAGGCAGCGTCCGTGGCTGTTGCCGTTGAAGAGCAGCGGATAATCCACTCCGTACAGTCCTCCGGCTATCATTCCCACCGCGAGCAGGCCCGGTATGGGTCTGTATTCGCCATCGAGCACCCTCAGCTTTATATCGGTATTCACCCCGCCGAAAACGTTCAGAAGCGAGGGGCCGAATTTCAGCGCGTAGAAGGGCGGCTTGTCAATGGGCGTAAGCAGCACCGCGCGTTTTCCGTAATCCTCGTCGTTCTGCTTATGATAAAGCTCGTTGTAGCGCGCCACGGTAGCCAGGAAGGTATCGACAGGCACGTCCATCTGCTTTGCGAGTTCTTCAAGCGTGTCCGCCTTGCAGCACGTGCCTTTCTGAACGTAACGCTCCACGGACGCCTCGGTATCGTTGTCGTCGCTCCAGCTCTCGCCGTATACGGCCATGAGCGGCTCGCAGAACTGGCCTCCGCTTATCGGCGAAAGATAGCGCACCTGATCCACCCAGCGCGAATCGAATACGCTGAAGGCCCACTGTCCGTTGGGCTGCTGCAGGGTGCGTATGGCCTTGGCCTGAACCCAGGTATCCTCGTTCATGTATCTCTTTCCCTGCCGGTTCACGTGCAGGAAGAAGAAAGCGAACATGGAATACGCGATGAGATGCAGCGACAGCGCCCAGTCGTGGGACTCGTACTCCGCCCCGGCCCAATACGCCATTTTGTGCCCGTCTCCGGTGTTGACTCCCTCCGGGAAATACCCGTTGTGCTCCGGCACGAGCCCGAGCGGAGCGAAATATTTCAGCATTTCCCTGTTTCCGGAAATGTCGCCCGTGGCGAGCACTACGGCCTTTTTGCCGACGTAGCGGCGGTACGTCCCCTCGTTGTCCTTCGCCACGAAGGAGACCACTCTTCCGCCGCCGTCCTTTTCCAGATACAGGGCCGCGGTATTGCGGTCGATACGCTGACCGGCGTCAAGGATCACCTTTTCCAGGATCTCGCAGATAAGGAACGCGCTGCCGTTGTGCTTATACGTGGTATATCCCGGCTTTTGCTGGATAAACTGAGTGCCGGCGTACTCGGTAAAGTCCGGTCCCTTGTAATGGCCGCCGAAGAGCTTTGCCTCTATCGCCTCTCCGCCCATTTCGAGCAGCCACTCGAAGGCCTCCTCGCTCTTGTTTATGAACAGCCACAGCAGATCCTCGTTCACCCTGCTGCCGCTTATTCTCATCCAGTCTCTCGCAAACTGTTTTTTGTCGATGAACACTCCGTTTTCCCGCTGTATCCTGCTGCCAACGGAGGCGACGTGGGCGCCGTGGGCGTTGAGACCCTTGTACTTTTCCGCTATGACCACGCTCTGTCCCAGCTGAACGCAGCGAGCCCCGGTGGCAAGGCCGGAAATGCCGCCGCCTATTATGGCGACGTCCGCCTCCACCGTTTCCTTTATCAGACTTTCGTCGATCTTCGGCGGCGGAGTTCCCCAGGGATATCTTGCCGCTCTTGCCTCGGGCGTCGAATAATCCTCTTTTTCAATAAAATGCATGACGATCCTCCGCGTTTGTTTTTTTATTTGATTTTATCACAGCGCGGAATGCCCTGTAAACATTTTTCACGTTTATCGGCCTGCCGTCGGCGCAGGATAAAGCATATGAAGAAACTGTTTATTTTCTTTGCGCTCGCGCTCCTGGCGGCCTCTCCGGTCCGCGCCGACAGTGAAGACGTACTTCTCCCCATCATAATGTATCACGAGGTGCGGCCCGACAGGACCGGCAAGGATTCCATACTGCCCGGGGAATTCGAAGCGGACCTGAAATATCTGCGGGAAAACGGTTATACGTGCATTACCGTGTCCCGTCTGATCGCATACGTTTATGACGGCGACCCGCTTCCCGACAGGCCGGTGATGATCAGCTTTGACGACGGATATCTGAATAATTACGTCTATGCTTTCCCGCTTTTGAAAAAATACTCCTCAAAGGCGGTGCTGTCCGTGATCGCCGGCGCGGCCGACGAATTTACCGAAACCGGCGACGAAGATCCCGCCTATGCTCATCTGTCCTGGCCCCGCCTGCTTGAGATGGCCGACAGCGGGCTCATAGAGCTGCAGAACCACAGCTATGATATGCACAAACCCGCTCCGCGCGTCGGCTGC
>DBWE01000040.1 GCA_002308315.1 Clostridiales bacterium UBA1246
TCCCCGCCGACAGACCGGAGCGGTCCATAAGCTCCATTATTCCCGACCAGAGACATATGGCGCCGCACAGCGCCGCGCACAGCTCCACCGCGGCCCCGGCGCCTTCGACGGCCGCCGCCGAGACGGCCCCGATGCGGCCGCCGATGAGCCCGAAGGCGGCCGAAATGACGATGAGCCCCGTCCATACTCGCGATAAAGCCATATTCCGTTCCTCCCGCGTAAATACTATTCGGGGGGGGCGGGGATTATCATTTATCCCGGACGTTTTTTCGGAGCATGTGAGAGCGGTCACGGGGAAGCGTTCTCCGGGACACATCCGCCCGCGGACTCCGGTTTGTTGACAAAAANNAAACAACGAGTGTTGGTATAATGTCGGTTAAACACGAATGATGGATAATATTGGAAGGAGCGTGCCCATGAAGACAACGGGAATAGTCAGGCAAGTGGACAGCCTCGGAAGAATAGTTCTGCCCATCGAACTGAGACGGACGCTCGATATAGCGGAACGCGATTCTCTGGAGATCTATGTGGAAGAAGACAGGATAGTACTGAAAAAATTTGCTCCGTCCTGCATATTCTGCGGCCGGACGGAGGAGCTGGTCGATTTCAAGGGAAAGAAAGTCTGCAAACCGTGCATCACGGCGATGAAAAAGCGCTGAACGAATAAAATGGTCTGCCCGCCATCGGCGGGCAGACTTTTTTTGCCTTCATTTCCCGTACCACGCTATCAGCAGATCCGCCACGGCTCCGTAGCTGTGTACGCCAAGCTCCTGTCCGTAGCTTTTAAGAAAGCCGTCGTATATCTTTTCGCTTATTTCGGCGCTTTTGGTTTCGAATGATCTCCAATAGGCGTTGTTTGCTCTCAGATCCGCCAGCACGGGCTCGGGCAGGGAGGAATAGATCCTGTAATATCCGTCGCGGTCATAGCCGTAAAGCGCGCTGCACAGATGTATGTAACCCATGAGCCATCCCGAGTATTCGTATACCGGGTCGCCGCTGAGAGTGCAGGCGAGCACGGCGCAGAAGTTGGCGTCCTGCTCCGAGGCAATGCCGCGCTGATGGGCCATTTCATGAGCGACGGTCGAGGGGATCAGGCAGGCGGGAGCGTCGGTATTTATGTTCGCCTCTCCCGTGAAGGGAAAATAGAAGCCCGTATAATTGAAGCGGCTCATAAGCCGGGAGAACGTCGCCCTTTTCGGCGGCACGTCTTTAAGAGAGAGAAAATCGAAGATCTTTTCCGCGCCGCGGTATATATCGGGAGCCGAGGAGAAAATGCCGTCGAGGGAGGCTGAAAACAGGCCGTTTTCATCCCGGGGGACGTCCGAACAGGTGTCGCGCAGCATGTCGGCGAAGTGTTCCGTAACGGCGTAAAGCTCGTCCACGGACGAGGGAGCGGGGCGCAGCCCGCTTTTGTCCTGAAAGCTTTCGGCGTAATAGGACGCTCCGAGAAACAGGCACAGCAGCAGATATACCGTCTCCGCGGCCGCGATGATGAAAGAAAGGCGCCTGAGCAGCACGCGCGCCCTTCTGCCGCGGCTGCGGCAGACCGAAACGGCGGCGCATACGATATATACGAGGAGAAAAATGAGCGCGGCGCAGACAAGAGTCTCCGCCGCGGAAAAGGGGAGCGGCGAGAAAAAGCGGGCGAGGGCCTGACGTATACGCAGGGTAAAGGCGGCCAGGGTAGTCATAAGCGGCTTGAGCGGACAGAGCAGACGGAACAGCGCCGTCAGCGCCGCGGCCGATATCATGTAAATACCGCGTTTTTTCATTTTTCCCCGCCTTTCGACTGTGATCGGTAAGATTATACTATACCGCCGCGCCCGATAAAAGGTTTAAATTCAGGCGCGTGAGGGAATACTTGCACTGTCGGACGACAGAACGGAGGCAATATGAAAAAAACGCTCGTTATCATTCTGACTGTGCTTACGCTCGCGGCGGACTCCGCCACGGCCGCGCCCTGCGGGGATCCGGAGGCATACGCGGAGGCCTTCGCGGATACACGGAGCCTTGGCATGGCCGTACTGCGCGGCGGAACGGCGTTCGTCCCGCTGAGAGCCTTTACTACCGCGCTCGCGCCGCAGTACACGGTGGAATGGGACAAAGAGACCCGCACCGCGTGGGTGCGGGGAGAGAATATGGAGCTCAGCGCCGGGGCGGGAGCGGAGTACATCATCGCTAACGGAAGGTACCTTTGGCTCGACGAGCCCGGCTTTATCGCCGACGGACGCATGATGCTGCCCGTCAGGACGCTGGCAAAGGCCTTCGGCTGCCGGGTCTGCTGGGACGGGGCGAACCGCCGCGTACTTATAGACGGCAGGATAAGCCCGATAGAAAGCGGAGAGAGCTTTTACGATGAGGACGATCTGTACTGGCTTTCGCGCATAATATATGCCGAAGCGGGCGGCGAATGCCTGGAGGGACAGGTGGCCGTGGGCTGCGTGGTGCTCAACCGCATGGCGGAGGATTATTGGCCCGACAGCGTTTACGGGGTGATCTTCGACTGCCGCTGCGGGGTGCAGTTCGCGCCGACTCAGAACGGAGCCGTATACCGGCAGGCNNGTCGGACAGCGCCGTCGCTGCCGCAAAGCTCGCGCTTGACGGGGCCGAGACGGTGGGCGACAGCAAGTTCTTTTTCAACGCGGCAGCGGCGACGAGCAGCTGGATCGCGGATAACAGAGAATACGTCACGACCATAGGAGCGCACAGCTTTTACGCATGAATAACGAACTGCCGGCAAGGTCACGCCCTCCCGTCCGCTCGCGAAGAGCGGACGGGAGGGCGTATTTGCGGTGATCACAGTACCTTGTGCAGAAAATCCCGCAGACGCGGGTCTCTCGG
>DBWE01000067.1:0-5029 GCA_002308315.1 Clostridiales bacterium UBA1246
GAAAAGCGCCGAAAGAGCGCCGTTTGAAGCGTGTTCTTATAGGTTACGTCTGCTTAAACAGCGTTTCGGGCGATAAAAGAGAAAAGATTAAAATGCTGCCGCGGATCACCGAAGCGATGATCCGCGGCAGCTTTCTGCCGTGAGGCTCAGCCTTTGTCTTCCCTTTCCAGAGGGATGTCGCCGAGGTTGACGGCGTTTGACGTCTTTATGTTTTCAAAGGTTTTATAACGGTAGCCGGGGGCCTGTATCACCAGCGTAAAAAGGCCGACGGGAAGATCGTTGAACCAGAAGTCTCCGTAGCTGTCGGAAACGGCCTCCCAATTCTTGCCGCCGCTGTGCAGCAGGCAGCGGGCGCCGATCACCACCTCGTTTTCCTCGGGGTCGTAGAGCGTGCCGCCTATGAATTTGCCGGGGACGTTGCGGTAGTAGACCCGGGGGAAGCAGGCGGTCTCGGGCATGATCACCGAAGCGCCCTCGATCTGATCGGTGAGCTCGTCCTCCTCGCCGAACATGATCGCGTCCGTGGGGCAGGCCTCGACGCAGCGCGGAAGCTTCGCGCCGTTGTCGAGCAGGTGAGCGCAGCCGGTGCATTTCTGAGCCTTTTTCAGAGCGGCGTTCATGAAGATCGCTCCGTAAGGGCAGGCGGAGGCGCACTCGCCGCAGCCGGTGCATTTTTCGGGGTCTATGATGACGAAGCCGTCGTCACGGGTATAGATCGCCTTTTCGGAACAGGCGGAGGCGCAGGCGGGCCTGCGGCAGTGATTGCAGAGCCGGGCGATATAGTGGATGCGTACCTTGGGTATCGTGCCCTGTACGTGCTCCTCCACGCGGCACCAGAACTGCCCTATATCCGGCTGAGGCAGGGCGTAGGGCGTCCAGTCGTTGCCCACGTGCTCATCCTTGCAGGCAAGCTGGCAGTTGTAGCAGCCGCTGCATTTGGCGACATCTATGACGAAAGCTTTAGCCATTGTCTCGGTTACCTTTCCTGTTTATGAAAATATCGCGGGCGACGTCTATGAAAAGCCGGGCTGCGGGGTTGGTGGTGCTGCTGCGCCAGGCAAGAACGTACTGCCTTATGGCGTCGTCGCCGTCTATGCGCTTGAACGCCACGTTCTCGGAATAGAACACGCGGCTGATCGCGCCGGGGATTATGGAAATGCCGAGTCCGGAGCCTACGGAGAGCAGCACCGCCTCGGCACGGTCGTACTGGCAGGTGACCTTCGGCGTATAGCCGCGGGCGGCGCAGACGTTATGTATGCAGGAATACAGGGTGGGGCCGTCGCTCTCGGAGATGGCTATGAAGCGCTCGTCCTTCAGCGCGTCAAAGTCCAGCGGCTTATCGGCCATGGGATGATTTTTCGGCATGGCGAGACAGAGATAATCGGTATGAGTGCGCATATACTCGTAGGTCTCGCCGGAGGGGACCATCTGCTCCACGGTAAAGTAGAAATCGTACTTCCCCTCGTTTATCTCCATCATCTGGGTACGGCCGGAGGTGAAATTGATGTCGACGGTTATGTCGGGATACAGCACGGAGAAGCGGGCGAGACATTCCGAAAGGGCCTGACTCGACGTGGTAAGAGCGGCGATGGTGATGTGTCCGCCCTTGCCCTGCTCGAAATGATTGAGCTGGAACGCGGCCTTTTCGGCAAGGTCCACGATCTCCACGGCGTAGGGAAGCAGCTTCATGCCCGCCTCGGTGAGACTGACGCTGCGCCGGGAGCGGACGAAAAGCTGACAGCCGAGATGCTTTTCCAGCTCGTTGATATGGTGGCTTATCGAGGGCTGAGCAAGGCCGACACGCCTGGCAGCCTCGGAAAAATTGAGCGTCTGCGCTATCGTTATGAAATATTTGAGCTGATCTATATCCATTTCGTATCCTTTTTTTGCTCTCTTGCGGAGCGGCGTTTTCGGGACTTTACCCGATCATTATACAGTACGGCGCGTAAAGCGTCAATGTCCGAATGAAGGCAAAACCGCGCCGGCAAAGCCTTTCCGGACTTTGCCGACGCGGTTTTTTGCCGTACGGACAGAAATGCCCGGCTCAGTATTCGTAGCCGTGCGCTTCCTGAAGTATCTGGTCCTTTACCTTCATCAGGCGCGTTATGTTGCCGCGCTCGTTCTCCTCGAGCTTCATGGTGATGTAGCGTATGGTCTGCTCCATTTCGGGTATCATCACGTATTCGAGAGCGTTGACGCGGCGACGGGTGCGCTCTATCTCCGCGGCCATGAGCTGCATGGATTTTTCCGCCTGGGCAAGAGCGAGCATGTCCTTGAACACGGCGGAAAAGGCGTCCACGGCGTCGTCGAGCTCTCCGGAGGTCATGGCGTAGCCGTAAGGATATATGTCCGCTGCGGCGTCGGTACGCGTGATGAAGTCGTACTCGGGGATGTTCACGCTCATGATATTCTTCAGAGCTATATCCACCTGCGCGCTCTGCTTGGGATAAAGCAGGGATTGCTCGAGTATCTCCGGACTCATCAGCTCCGAGGCCTCGGACATGGCGCGCATGGCCTTATCCAGACCCTGCTCGACCTTTTCGCGCAGCGCCCTGTTTTCGCGCACGATGATAAGGAACTGACGCATGAGCTCGTCGCGCTTGTCCTTGAGGAGCTTGTGTCCGCGCACGGCGGTCTTCAGACGGGCTTTTGTCTTTTTGAGCTCCATGCGTGTCGGCTTGATATCCGACGAGATCGCCATAGCTTACGCCTCCTGTTTGGGAAGATACTGTTCGATGAACTCGGGCTTGATGCGCTTCAGCTCGCTCTTGGGCAATATGGACAGCAGCTGCCAGCCGATGCTGAGGGTCTCCTCGATGCTGCGGTCGGTGTTCTGTCCCTGGCCGACGTAGAGCCTTTCAAATTCGCGGGCGAACTGCGCGTACAGCTTGTCGGTATCGGAAAGAGCAGCCTCGCCCAATATGGTCATCAGCTCGTTGGCGTCCTTGCCGGCGGAGTACGCGGCGAAAAGCTGGTTCATGGTGCCGGCGTGGTCCGCCCGGGTCTTGCCCTCGCCTATGCCCTTGTCCTTAAGACGGGACAGGGACGGGAGAACGTCGATGGGCGGCATGATGTTTTTCAGATACAGCTCGCGCGAGAGGATTATCTGTCCCTCGGTGATATATCCGGTAAGGTCGGGGATGGGGTGAGTTATATCGTCCTCGGGCATGGTGAGTATGGGTATCATGGTTATGGAGCCTTCCTTGCCTATGCGGCGGCCGGCTCTTTCATAGATGCTGGCGAAGTCGGTATACAGATAGCCGGGATAACCGCGGCGTCCGGGGACCTCCTTGCGCGCCGCCGAGATCTCGCGCAGGGCCTCGGCATAGTTGGTTATATCGGTGATGATGACCAGCACGTGCATATCCTTTTCGAACGCAAGGTACTCCGCGGCGGTCAGCGCCATGCGCGGAGTGGATATGCGTTCCACTGCGGGGTCGTCGGCAAGGTTGGTGAAAAGCACCGTCCTGTCCAGGGCGCCCGTGCGGCGGAATTCGTTCACGAAGAACTCCGACTCCTCAAAGGTTATGCCCACGGCGGCGAAGACGACCGCGAACTTCGACTCGGTGCCGAGCACCCTGGCCTGACGCGCTATCTGGGCGGCAAGGTTCGCGTGGGGAAGGCCGGAGCCGGAGAATATGGGCAGCTTCTGACCTCTGACGAGTGTGTTCAGACCGTCGATGGCTGAAATGCCGGTCTGGATGAACTCGGAGGGATAGTGGCGCGCCGCGGGGTTCATGGGCAGACCGTTGATGTCCATCCATTTCTCCGCGAGTATCTCGGGACCGCCGTCTATCGGACGGCCCATGCCGTCGAAAACGCGGCCGAGCATATCGGAGGAAACGCCGAGCTCCAGACCGTGGCCGAGGAAACGCACCTTGCTCTCGGCAAGATTGATGCCCGAGGAGCTTTCAAACAGCTGGACCACGGCGTTGCTGCCGTTGACCTCGAGGACCTTGCAGCGGCGGGTCTCGCCGGTGGGGAGCTCTATTTCGGCAAGCTCGTCATAGGTGACGCCCTCGACGTCCTTGATGACCATAAGAGGTCCGGATATCTCGCGTATGGTCTTGTATTCCTTAATCATTGGACGCCTCCTTGATCTGAGCGGCCATGTCGGCGGCCAGCTCTTCGTAACGCTGCTTATACTCGGAGGCAGGGACCGATTTCGCCCTGCCTATACGTTCCCGGGCTTCTATGGCGATGAGCTTTTTCAGATCGGCGCCCTTGCCGATGGCGCTGCGGCACAGAGTATCATAGTCGAGTATGATCTGCATCAGCTTCGCCTGGCGGTCGTATTCGGAATAGTTGTCTATGTCCACGAAGGCGTTCTGCTGGAGAAAGTCCTCTCTTATCATCTTGGCCGTTTCCATGGTAAGACGGTCGGCGGGGGAAAGAGAGTCCTGTCCGACAAGCTTTACTATCTCCTGCAGCTCATCCTCTTCCTGCAGCACCGAGACCGCGCGGCTCCTGTTTTCAAGGTAGCTTTTTCCCAGATTGCGGTCGTACCACGGACCGAGATTGTCCAGGTACAGCGAATAGCTGTTGAGCCAGTTTATCGCGGGGAAGTGTCTGGCGTGTGCAAGAGTGGAGTCGAGTCCCCAAAAGACCTTGACTATTCTCAGCGTGGCCTGAGAAACGGGCTCGGAGGTGTCGCCGCCCGGAGGCGATACGGCGCCTATGGCGGAAAGAGAACCGCGGCGTCCGTCGGAGCTCTGGCACTCCACGCAGCCGGCGCGTTCATAGAACTGAGCAATACGCGAGGCAAGATAGGCGGGGTAGCCCTCCTCGCCGGGCATTTCCTCAAGGCGTCCGGACATCTCACGCAGCGCCTCCGCCCAGCGGGAGGNNCATTTCGCGCAGGGCCTCGGCCCAGCGCGAGGTGGAGTCGGCTATTACGGCGACGTCGTAGCCCATGTCGCGGAAATACTCGGCTATGGTGATGCCGGTGTATATCGAGGCCTCGCGCGCGGCGACGGGCATATCGGAGGTGTTGGCTATGAGCACCGTGCGCTTCATCAGCGGCTCGCCG
>DBWE01000067.1:5131-7418 GCA_002308315.1 Clostridiales bacterium UBA1246
CTGCCGAAGGGGCCGGGTACCGCGGCCGTGCCGCCCTTAGCTATGGGGAAGAGAGTGTCTATGACCCTCTGACCGGTCTGCATGGGCGTATCGGGAAGGAATTTCTTTTTATAGGGCCTGTTTTTGCGCACGGGCCATTTTTGGGACATGGTGACGTCCGTGACGCCGGAGGAGGTGCGCACCCTGGCGACGGTGTCGAGCACCGTGAAATCGCCCTCACGTATCTCCTCGATGACGCCCTCAACGCCGTGAGGGATCATTATCTTATGGGAGATGGCGACGGTCTCCTGTACGCTGCCTATGATGTCTCCGCCGACAACGGAGTCGCCCGCGGAGAGAGAGGGAACGAAGTGCCATTTCTTTTCCCTGTCGAGGGCGGGTACGTCTATGCCCCTGGCTATGGTATCGCCCGCCAGCGATCTTATGGCCTGGAGGGGGCGCTGGATACCGTCGTAGATGTTCTCCAGAAGTCCCGGCCCGAGCTCAACGGAAAGGGGAGCGCCGGTGGTCACCACCTCCGCGCCGGGACCGAGTCCCGCCGTTTCCTCATAGACCTGAATGGAGGCTCTGTCGCCGGTCATGGTGAGTATCTCGCCCTTCAGTCCCTGGCTGCCGACCTTGACGACGTCGGCCATGCCGGCGTCCGCAAGACCCTCGGCCACGACGAGAGGGCCGGAAACCTTGATTATTTTACCGCTCATATCGTATTCTCCATTTCACCGCTCACAGGGCGGCAGATCATAGTATGTTTGCGCCTACGGCGCGTTCCACCGTGGAGCTGAGCGCCGCGGCGCCGAGCCCGAGCGAACCGGTTTTTGACGGAATGGGTATTATCGCGGGAACGAGCTCGTCCGCAACGGCCGCTATTTCCGCCTCGAGATGAGGAATGAGATCCTCCGTGACGTAGATTATCGCGTAACGGGCGTCTTTGTGCGACAGGCGCACGAATATGTCCTTTACGTCGGTCTCGTCGGCGGGGTATACCTCCAGCCCGAGGGCCCGGAAGCCAAGCACGCTCTCGCGGTCGCCTATTACGGCGATCTTATATAAGCTCATGATTTGATCCCCTCAATGGTGTACAGATAGTAGATCAGAGGCTGTTCCCCGAAGCACTGCAGCCTGAGAGAGTCCATATATGCGTCCAGCGCCGCGCGGCACTGCTCTTCAAAGACCGAAAACCCGCCTCCCGCCGCGGCCGCTTCCGCCTCGTGCAGAGCCGGGGCGAGCTTCGTGGAGGAGTAGAGCTTCAAAACGGCGGCGGTCTCGGGATACGCGGCCTTTATCGCCCCCGGGGCGACCGTGCCGCACTCGCTGAGTATGCCGTCGAGCTTGTCGCGCTCAACGCCGCTTTTGAGCATGCGCACGACGGAGCGGAGGTTCACGCAGTCGGCGAACAGCCGCGCATAGCCCTGCAGGAATTCGCTGCGGGCGGTCCGGGCCGTATGCAGCAGCTCGGAGACATAGGCCCTGTCGAGTATGAAATCGGACAGGCGCGGGTCTCCGGTGCGGGCGAGAGTGTCCTTCGCGTCCAGCACGGCGGCGGAAAACTCCGCGGGTAAGCCGGAAAGACCGCTTTCCAGATACGCGCTTTTCAGCGCGGCGGCGTCGATGCGGCCGAGAGGCGAAAGCAGACGGTCCTCAATGACCCCGGACGCGGTGCTTTTTATCAGCACCTTGGCGTTGTGGTAGTCGTATTTCAGACGGAAAAAATCCACGATACCGCTGTCGGGCGCCATGGAGGAAAGCTCGCTGAATATCTCGGACTTGTTCACCGGGCCTTCGCTCAAACGCGCCTGACAGGCGTGCACGTACGCGGACAGAAACAGATAATCCGTGTCTTTAGTCTTTTTCTTCACCGGCGGCTCCTTGATCGAACAGCAGCCCGGCAGCCGCTCCCGCAAGCTCGTTGCGGCGCAGTGAAAGCAGCGTGTCAAGCGCACAGTTTACCTCGATGTTGCCCTGGGAAAGGATCAGACCGCCCACTATGGGCCGGGTCTGACGCGACAGAGTGAGAGAGCCGGAGCAAAGGCGGTTCGCCTCGGCGGCGACTGCCTCGCCGAAGCGCTCACGGTCGCTTTCGTTGAGTATTATCTCTTCCGTGCCCGTCTCCTTCGCGCCCGCGGCAAGAGAGGCCAGCAGGGATATATATTTATCGTCGTCCAGAGAACGGAGCTTTTTCAAGGCGAGCCCGAAGGCCTCGGAGACCAGATCCTGCTTCATTGAAAGCATGGCCTTGCGGGCGTCCGTCTCGGCGGAGGAAACGGCAAGTTCGCCCAGACGGCCCGGT
>DBWE01000067.1:7492-10231 GCA_002308315.1 Clostridiales bacterium UBA1246
GCCTCCGCCTGCAGGGCCTCCGCCTCAGCTTCCGCCTCGGCTATGACCCGGGCGGTGATCTTATCTATTCCGTTCATGGATCACTTGCCCGCGTTGAGTATCATGAGGATGGAGGCCAGCAGGGAAAGGATGGCNNATGGCGTAGAACTCAACGGTGATGCACAGGATGATGCCCTTGGACCAGTCGTCGGGCTTCTTTGCCGCGATGTTGATGCTGGCGGCGGCGACGCGGCCCTGGAAGCGCGCGGAGAACAGACCGCCGAACATCATGGGTATGCACGCGGTGAAATACTGCAGGCCCTGGGTAATGGTCAGATGGGAGGCGCCGGAGCCGCCGAAAATGCCTATCTGCAGCATTACGAAGAACCATACGACTATGCCGTAAAGGCCCTGGGTGCCGGGGATGACCTGAAGTATGAGGCATTTGGAAAACTGCTCGGGATCTTCGCTGAGCAGTCCCGCGCCGGCCTCGCCGGTCATGCCGGTGCCCTTCGCGGAGCCTATGCAGGAAAGCACGGCGGCAAGGCCACCGCCGAGAAAAGCGAGCGTCAATCCGCCCATGGAGTTGAGTAATTCATTCATTGTGCTTGGTCCTCCTCAATGATATCAAAGTATTTTGTTTTTATTCCTAAAGGACGGAAGGCTCTGCCGCCGTCCACATAGAATTTGCCGAAAAACTCCAGATACTGGAGACGGGCCGCGTGAACGTAGGTGCCGATCACGTTGATGCCTATGTTGAACACGTGGCCGATGATGAAAATGGGGACGAAGAGTATTATGCTGCCGGGGAGGGAGCCGAGGATGTTGACGATGCTTGCGACTATGCCGCCGGCGAGCATCAGCGCCATGATACGCGAGTAGGACAGCACGTCGCTGAGATAGCTGGTGATGTCGTACAGGCTGGCGAGACCGCCTATGATCTTGCCTGCGACGGTGGGCTTGGCTCTGCCCTGAGTCAGCAGCAGCGCGGCTACGCCCGCCACGGCTATCCAATACGTCCCGCCGGTCGCCAGCACGGCGATGCCCGCGAAGAGGAGCCACCAGCTGCCCACGTCGAACAGAGCGTCCAGCGGGTGCCCGTCGCGTATGAGCATATACGCCTTTACCGCCATGCCGAAAATGATATGTACCGCGCCGAAGGCTACGGATATTATCAGCACCTTCATGGGATCGGACAGAGGATCGAGCATCGACGGCAGGGAGACCTCTTTGCCGAACATCGAGGCGATGACCGTGATGCTGTCTCCGAAAAAGCTGCCGGTTATAAGACCCATGATCGAGGTGGTAACGCCGCACATGAGCATGAGCCCCATCATGTATTTCATGGTGCCGCGCAGGCGGACCTTGCTGCGTATGATCAAGGAGGCGATGATGAACACCAGGCCGTAGCCGAGATCGTTGAACATCATGCCGAAAAATACGCAGAAAAACGGGGCGATGAGCGGGTTGGGGTCGATACCCCTGTAATCCGGGAGGCTGTACATCTCCGTGACCATATTGAGCGGCTCGGTGAGCGGATTGCTCTTCAGCTTCACGGGGACCTTGTCGTCCGGCTCGGGATCGGACAGATCGTAGGCGCAGCAGAATTCGCCCAGCAGGCTTTCCAGAGCGGCCGCGTCCGGCTCCGGCACCCAGCCGGTGAGAGCGAAAGCCGCGGCAGTGTTGGTCAGCTTCTCGTCGGCCTCGGCCATGTCGATCTCCATGGTGAGCCTGTCGTAAAGCAGCTTTATGCGGCGGCGGGAGGCGCCGTGCTCCGAAAGCCGCTTCAGAAGCTCCTCGCCGTCGGCGCGCAGGGAGTCCAGCGAAACGGACGCTGCCGCGATATTGTCGGCCGCGGTGCCCTTCATGCCCTCGACGGGCGCGGGCTCGTAGCCGTAATCACGCAGCACCGGCTGCAGCTCAGCCAGGCTTTCGTTGGAGCACACCAGCATGAGTCCGGTCTTGTCGCGGTCGCCTCCGACGCGGGAAGCGAACACCTCCCCGGAGGCCTGTTCGAGCGCCGAGAAAAAGGCGTCGGTATCCTTGAAGGCGGGGATGGAGCCGAGCATGACCCGCGAGGAATCCGTATGATCCAGCTCGAAGGGAACGGAGCAGTCCTTCCACAGGCGGAGCGAGCTCATCAGAGAGCCCGCCGCCAGCTCCTCCGCGCGCAGGGCTGCGAGACGCTCGTCCGCGTCAAGTATCGCGGCGACGGCGGCGACGGCCTCGTCCTTGCCCTCGCCGGAGAAAAACTCGTCCCGGGATATCAGATCGCGGTTGGAAAAAAGCCCGCTTTTCACATAGGCGTATTTTTTGAGCAGCTTCAGGGCTTTTTCGGCGTCGGAACGCATCCTTTTCAGCTCCTTGATGCGCTCGGAATTGTCGGAGCAGGTCCCGGCCTCCGCCAGAGACTCGGGAGCGGGGAACTGCCGTATCTCCAGGCAGTTGAGACGCTGCAGGCGTCCCATAAGCGAAGCCTTTTCCGACAAAAGAGCCACCAGGCGAAGCTTCTTCATTTTAACTATTGCCATGGCTTTATCCCTTTATGATGCTCTCGGCGATGAAATCGGCCGCTTTTTCGAGTCTTGCGGCGGCTTCNNTCCCGCTCTATTTCGCCGGCAGCGCGCTCGCCGTATTCCCCGGCCTTCGTCCGGGCTTCGGCCCCGGCTTCTTCCATAAGCTTTTCAGACAGCTCTTCGCCGAGCAGCCGCGCCTTTTTGAGAGTCTCGCCGCGGTAAGCCTCAGCCTCGGCGATTATTG
>DBWE01000016.1 GCA_002308315.1 Clostridiales bacterium UBA1246
GCGACCTGGAAGGCCTCCGGCCTGCCGGGCAACGACACGGCGACGCTGAGTACGACCTTCACCGAGGCGAGGATGATTTATCGGTTCCGCTGCGTCGTGACCGACGGGAACGGAAACAGCGTGACGTCGAGCATAGTGCGCATGCTGAAGGCGGCCGAGTAATACCGGCCGGGATATGACAAAAGATACTCTGCGCCGATAAGCGGGGCAGAGCGGAAGAATGACGGGGAGCTGCGGCATATTTCACATTGCCGCAGCTCCCCGCTTCACGCCGAAAAGACGGAAAACGAAAATCGGCTTGCAATATTCGGAGTTTATTGTTATTATCCGTATGAGGGATATTATGCCTTACTGAAATTGTGTTGAGAATTTGAGACTTTGGTCGATCGTGACGATTTCCGGCTGCATGTCCGTAATTGATGAGCGGTCCGGTTTTCGGAATATAAATCTGCGCAACACGTCTGAGGAAAGGATCTGTCACCGATGAAACGCGGGGTTCTTTTTTTTACGGCAGCCTTGATGCTGCTGCTTCTCCTGCCGTCTCCGATATCGGCCGGAGACTTCGGGTGTGCGGAGCTTTACATACTCGCCCCCGAGGCTGCGCCGCCTGCGGGCGAGTCCTTCGAAGTAACGCTGGAGCTTCGCGGCAATCCGGGAATATATTCTTTCGGCACCGTTCTGCTTTATGACGGCGAAGCGGTAGAATGCACTCGGATCGAACCGGGTCCGGTCATGGCGGGAATGCTCAGCGTGACCAATCCCCGAAAAAAAACCGTGAGCGGAGCCTACATCGGCGGCGCGGCTTCGAATGAACAGAAGTCCGACGGCGTTTTAGCCGTATTCAGCTTTACGACGCTGAAGGATGACGCCGCCGTTCCGAGAACGCTTTACGAGACCGAATTAGCCGCAGGAAACGACGGTTCCTGTCCTTACGATATAATCCAGTGCGATGAGAACGGAACGGAGCTTTCCTCATATCCCGGCAGCCCGACAAGCGGGCCGGCCGGCAAAGACCCGGAGGAGGGACCGACCGCGCCGGACGACGACCGGGACGACGACCGGACCGAGCCGGATGGCGAACGGGACGACGACCGGGACGAAGGCCGGACAGGGCCCGATACCGATGCGGATGAAGGCCGGCAGGCCGTCGGGAACAGCGAGGATGTTATCCCTTCGTTCACGGATATTGACGACCACCCGTATAAGGAGAATATCGTCAGGTCCGCGGCGCTGGGGCTCTTTTTGGGATACCCGGACGGTACGTTCCGCCCCGACGAAAATGTGACGCGGGCCCAGTTCGTGACCGTACTCTGGCGCATGGCCGGTAAACCTTATCCGTCGCGGGCCTGTCCTTTCGGCGACGTGGCGGGGGACGCGTGGTATTACGACGCCGTCGCGTGGGCCTATGAGGCCGGATTTATTTCCGGAAGGTCTCGTGACGTATTCGATCCGCAGGGAAATATAACCAGGCAGGAAGCAACGAAGATCCTGTTTGCTTTCTCCGGAGGCGTCAGCGGCACCGAAATGCTTTTTGCATCCGTCTATGACGGCAGCTTTTCCGACAGCGGCAAGATCGCCGCATGGGCGAAGGCAGCGGTGTATTGGGGATATTATAACGGCATTATTCGCGAAAACGGTTCGTCCGAGCTGCGCCCCAGAGACAGCGCGACGCGTGCGGAGCTTGCGGATGCCCTTGTTTTGTACAGAGAAAAATACCCGATTTGATCCCAACCGCTAAAATATCGGACGACAGAGGGAGAGTACTGTCCATGAAGAAGTTTTTTAAAATCACGTTTCTGACGGGCGTTTTCATGCTCCTGCTGTGCGCCGCCGCTTACGCGGACGGCGCCGCGGGGATTTACGATCTGCAGATCACGCCTCCCGACGGGATGACCGTCGAAGTCACGCCTCTCACTGCGGAAGGCGCGGTCGCTGCGGCAGGATCGGCGACGATAGACGGAGCGCCCGCAACGACTTATGAAAACGCGGAAAAACTGAGCGTCGAAATCACGGGAGCGAATGCGAAGTATTATCTGATATTGGCGCAGAATGAGAACGCTCCCCCCACAGACGATAACATCCGCTACGTCGATCAGTGCACGTCCGTAAGCGGCTCAGCGTCTTTTACCGTATATCCCGATCGCCTCAGGCGCGGAGAGAGCTATTTCATTTTTATTACGGGTTCCGACGGCTCAAGCTCCATGATAGCGTCCTTCAAATATTATGTGAGCTTTATGTCCGGCGATGTTGACGGAAGCGGCGACGTCGGACTGAACGACGCGGTCCTGGTCCTCAGGCATCTGGCCGAGCTCGACACATTGGAGGGGGACGCGCTGGCCGCCGCCGACGCGGATAAAAACGGAAGCGTATCCCTGAGCGACGCCGTTTGCATCCTTCGCACGGTCGCCGGGCTGAGCGCCCTGTGAAACAAGGTAAATCAAACTGAAGCTGGACAAGGGAGCGGAAATGAAAAAAACACTGTTTATTCTCATCTGCCTTATCATGCTCTTCTGCGTTTCGTTTAAGACTTTTGCCGCCGGCAGCGCCTCGGACGCGGGAGGAAACGTCACGGTTTCGGTCAGCGTCCTGCAAGCCGATGAAAACGGTCAGGTAAAAGTGATCGTCACTATGACGCCCAAATCGGGCTATGTGCTGACCGCGGCGACGCTGTCCGTCCTTTACGACGATATGGTCGAACCCTTCAAGGACGCCCCCGACGCATATGCGAAGG
Source organism: Clostridiales bacterium UBA1246 (assembly GCA_002308315.1). GTDB lineage: Bacteria > Bacillota > Clostridia > Oscillospirales > Oscillospiraceae > UBA1246. The sequence goes on from DBWE01000016.1 coordinate 2,732, forward strand.
GAAACGGAGGAGTTAAAGAAGGCATATCCTTCTCCGATCCTTCCTTCATGCCCGGAGAGTCTTCCATGTTTGTAAACGACGTGGTGATCGACGGGGAGAACGCCGTAAAGGCCGTTATCGTCGGCGACATGAGAACGGGCATGACAGACGGCAGCCTCGACGTGATATTCTATTTCAAGCCCGCGGACAAAGCGGATGAAGGAGGCGTCTCAACCTTCAGACTCGCTTCGGGGTCCGGTTGTTTCGGCGTAAATCTTACGGACGACGGCACGGCAAATATAGCCGTAAGCTCACTGAGCGCCCCGCTGTCAGAGGAACTCGTTTTCACAGCTCCCGTTTTTGATCCCTCCGTAAACGGCCTTGTCCTGCACAACGGCAAATGGATATACGTCGTGAACGGCGTAAAGGATACTGAGTTTACCGGCCTTGCGGAGAACCAGTACGGCTGGTGGTACGTAAGCGGCGGCAAGGTCGACTTCACATATACCGGCCTTGTTGAGAACAACTACGGCGTATGGTACGTAGTCGGCGGGGGGATGCAGGCAGAGTGCTCCGGCATCGCTGCCGTAGACGGAACGCAGTATTTGCTCTCGGGCGGCAGGGTCGCCTCGGAATATACCGGCGTATATTATGACTCCGACTCCGACACTGTGTATCAGGTCGCCGAGGGCGTCGTGATATCCATAGTAGAGCAGCCGGAAGAACTGGCGATCACCGCTCAGCCGACAGATCACGCGGGTCAGGTAGGCGACGAGGTCAGCTTCACGGTCGGGGCGACAGGCGAGGGCCTGAGCTATCAGTGGCAGTATTCCGGCGACGGTGGGAAGACCTGGGGCAATTCGGGTCT
>DBWE01000171.1:0-425 GCA_002308315.1 Clostridiales bacterium UBA1246
GTCCGAAGCGCCGTCGCGCCCGGCGGTCTCCACAAGCTGTTCTATCGTGATCATATCTGTCTCACCTTATGTCGGGATCAGTCGTCCTCGTTTATTACCCTGCGCACCTCTTCCGCGCTCGTGACGCCCTCGCGCATGAGGCGCAGGGCGTTCTGATGCATCGAGACGAAGCCGTTCTCCGGGCGGCGCAGCTCCTCCTCTACGGCGGTACGGTCCGCCTGTGCGTAAATGAGCGTCCGCAGGCGGCGGTCGATCGGCAGCATTTCGAATACTGCCGTGCGTCCGCGATATCCGCGGTTATAGCAGTTCGGGCAGCCTGTGCCGCGGTACCAGGTCTCGTCGGAGTCCTCCGGCAGGCCGAATTCGCGCAGCTCATCCGCCGAGGGCTTGTAGCTCTGCCTGCAGTCCGGGCAGATGCGGCGGAC
>DBWE01000171.1:539-13460 GCA_002308315.1 Clostridiales bacterium UBA1246
ATGTCCGCCGTCTCGCCGTCGCGTATCTCGCCCACGGCGATTATGTCCGGGTCCTGGCGCAGGATCGCCCGCAGGCCCCCGGCAAAGGTCATGCCGACCTTGTCGTTTATCTGCACCTGATTGATGCCNNTCGTTGATCTGCACCTGGTTGACGCCGTCGATGTTGTATTCCACGGGGTCCTCCAGCGTGACCAGGTTGACGTCCTCGGTATTGAGCTGGTTGATCATCGCGTACATGGTCGTGGTCTTGCCGCTGCCCGTGGGGCCCACGAGGAGTATCACGCCGCTGTGAAGCTTGAGCATTTCGTCGTATTTTTCAAGATCGGCGCCGGTCAGCCCGACCGCCTCCTTGGTCACGCGCCCGTTGGACTTGTCAAGGAGACGCAGCACTATCTTTTCGCCGAAGACCGTCGGCAGCGTGGAAACGCGCATGTCTATGTCCTTGTCCTTGACGCTCACGTTGAAGCGGCCGTCCTGGGGAACGCGGTGTTCGGCGATGTCCAGGCCCGCCATGATCTTCACGCGCGATATCACGCTGCTCTGCACGTCCTTGGGCACGTTCATTATCTGCCGCATCACGCCGTCTATGCGCATGCGTACCACGAGCTCCGCCTCGCGGGGCTCCATGTGGATATCGCTGGCGCGTTCGGTTATGGCGCGCTCGAGCATCGAGTTGACCAGGCGTATCGTCGGGGCGCTGTTGGCGGCGTCGTCGCCGAGCTTGTTGGTAACGAAGGCGTAATCCGTCGCGCTCTGGCCGTCGTCGCCGTTGGCCGCGGCTTCCCTCTTCATTTCCTCTATGGCCTTTGCCGCGCCCTCGTTGCTGTACAGCACCTGTATCGAGTGCTCGATGCCGGCGGCGGTGGCCACCATCGGGTGGATGCGGCGGCGCGTGGCGCGCTTGGCTTCCTCGATGGCGTAGAAGTTGAGCGGGTCGCTCATGGCGAGATAAAGCACGTCCTTTACGAGCTTTACCGGCACGATCTGATACTGCGAGGCGATGTTCTTCGGCAGCGCCTGCGCCATCTCCGTAGGTATGGAGACCTTCGTAAGGTCTATGAATTCTATGCCGAGCTGCATCTGCAGAGCTTCTATCAGCTCCTGCTCGGTAATGATATTGTTTTCGATAAGTACGGTCCCGAGGCGTTCCTTGCTGCCCTTCTGCAGCTCCAGGCCGCGTTTGAGCTCCTCGTCGCTGATAACTCCGGCGGCAGTCAGAAGGTCGCCGAGGCGTTTATATGCCATATCTTCCGTCTCCCTTCGAATATCATATCATTATAGCACGGTTTACGTTTTTGTTCAATGCTCAATCCGGCGGCAGCACGTTCACTTCATTCAGGGGCATCACGACAAAGCTGCTTGAAACGCGCTCCTCCCCGTCGGCGGTGCGTATAGACAGCGTCACGTGAAAAAGCTTTTCATCCTCGTCATAGGTCACGTCCGCCTTCGCGCGGAGCCGATATGACGTATAAGCCCCGGAGGGCAGCAGCGGCCGGTCGTCCAGCATGAGCTCGCCGTAGCTGCTTTCCGTTCCGTTGAGCTCGGTGCGCAGCACGCTCAGCTTTTCCGTCTCCGTTCCCGCATCGCCCGCCACACTGTAGTTCTTGCTCGGCCGTATGCTTATCACCTGTCCCGCGCCGTTGACCGAGATCGTTTTTGTCGTGCCGAGTTCGCTGCGCAGGATATTGCTCAGCGTGGAGCACAGCACCTTTGACTCCGATACGGAAACGGAATAATTGTACTGCCGCACCGCAAAGGCGGTCCCGGCGGCGATGCCCGCGCTCAGCAGCGCCACTATCAGCGTCGCCAGCAGCGCCTCGGCGATGGAATATCCGTTTTTCTTTCTCAGGCGGCGCGATATGCCGCGTCCCGCCTCAGTTTGAAGGATCGTATTCATAGTAGTAATACCCGTTTTCGGTCTTATACAGCTTCGCCGTCGTTTCAACGGCGGCGTTTTCGCCGACCCTGACCGACAGGCCGTAAGCCTCATCCGCCGGCTCGGAAGCCGCGTCCGGCGCGTTCGAAGCGTTTTTGACTTTGCTGTTTATGCGGGCGGCGGAGGTCACCGCCGTGGTCAGCATGAGGAAGACCAGCGCCATTATCAGCACCGCCACCAGCGTTTCGGCGATGCTCTCTCCCGCCCTTGTGTTTTTTCCTTTTCTTTTCATGGCTCACCCCGCCGCGCTCAGCTCCAGGCTGTCGCAGGTCCATACGACCGTCGTTTCGAGAGTGTTCACTTCCGCGCCGCCTTCCGTTTCGATCCGGTCGTGAACGCTCTGCTCCGAGCGGTGCATCATTCCGTCAACGGAAACGACCTGGGAAGAGCCCGTGCCGTTTTTCGCGCGGATCGTCCCGTTTACGGTGAAAAAATCGTGCTCCGAGGAAGCGCTGCTATCCGGGTCGCGCGCTATTTTGAAGGAAAACTCGATCTCTCCGGGAAGCTCCGCGTCCTCCACCGGCGCCGGCCGGAGCCTTACGGTGTAGCTGTGGCCCTCGTCGCCGCAATGGGCTTCCGCCTCGGAGAATACTTCATGCAGCAGGCCCTCCGTAACGGGCGGCGGATCCTCGGGCACCGGTTCGTCCACGGGATTCCATTCTTCGTCATAATATCTCACGGTGGTCTCGCTGTATCGCGAGTCCTCAAGCGCCTGCTTGAGGAACACGGCAGCCGAGCTGACGGCGAGATAGTCCTGCTCTCTCTGCCTGTCGTCGCTGACGCGCCGCGCCGCGGTCATTGCGGCGCTCAGCACCACCGATACGACCATGGCGGCCACGAGGAACAGCAGCATGGCAAGCAGGATCGAGGCGCCGCGGCGGCTGTGCAGTTTTTTCATCATAAGCTCCATGCGGCGTGCCTCCTTTCATGCCCCGGTCTGCCGGAGAAACTTTTATCGCCCGCAAAAGGCCGCAGACCCTCAGCCTTCGGCATTGACATGGCCGAAGCTGTAAACTTCCTTCTGCCCGAATATCACGCAGGTCATGTTTTTCGTGACCGTCCATCCGCTCGAGGACAGGTTTATCGACTTGTCGCGGGAGGTTTCCTTGGTCGCGAAATAGGACCAGAGTACGCCCGGACGGTCGGCGTTGTAGGTCCACTCGTTTCTGTCGTTGGAGTCGTTGTCAAGACGAACTCTCAGCGAAGTGCCGTGGTCGCGTATCGAGAGCCCGTTGCAGTTGAAGATGTTGTAAAATTCCCTTCCGCTGTACGTCGTGCCGGCGTATTTGTAGGAGAACGCGCCGTAGCGCACGAACTTCCAGCGGGCGCTGTCGCCTATCGACGCGTCGTCGGATATATAGGGCTGATCTTCAAGATATGCGCCGGTGTCGTCGTAGAAGGAGTCTTTGAGTACCTCGGCGCTCACGGAAGTGAAGTTTCCGACGTCGGAAACGGTATCCGCGTTAGCCATGAGCGAGCACTCGCCCTCTTCCGCCGAATTCGCGATCAGATAGCGCGCGTTTTCATCGGTCTCGCCCTCCAGCACGTCTATCGGCACGAAGACCGTCCCGGTCCAGCGCGCGTACAGGGTCATATCGTCGGTCATCGCGAATACGCCGTCTTCCGCGATGCCGTCGGCGTCCGCGACGATCCTGCCGTCTTCATCGAGCACGCGCACGCCGTCCATGGACGCCGCCGTGTACCAGCCGTCAAGATCCCAGCCCTCGCGAACTCCGCAGTCCGGCCGCTCTTCGGGATCGTCAAAGAGGACGTCGCTGCCGTTCCGCGGCGCGAACCGGCTCACCGAGCCCGAGCCGACAAGAGTGATGCGCGCGCTCTGCTGCCACCGGGCGTAGAGCGTTATCTCCCCGCCGGAGGCGATGTTTCTTACCGCTTCGCCGTCGGCGTAGTCCTCGCCGAGACCGTCCGGCTCGGTATTCCAGCCGAAGAAACTCGGCGTCGCGGCGGGCGGAGTGAAGGCGCACGCGGGCAGCGCGGCCGCCTCCCCGTCATAAACGAGCGCGATGCTTTCCATCGTTCCCCTGCCTCCGTTGGGACTGAAGCGGACCGTGTAGGTATTCGGCGCCCACTGCGCCGTGACGGTCGTGTTTTCCGTAATGTTGTCGAGCACCTCGCCCGGCTGCATGATCGTTTCGCCGCACAGCCATCCGGCAAAGCCGTAGCCGGTCCTTGTAAAGGCGCAGTCCGGCAGCGTGACGGAATTACCCGTTACGCCTATGGAGCGCATCGTGCCCTCCGCGCCCGTGCCGCCGTCGAAAGCCACCTCGAAGCGAGGCACGGAGCTGACCGGGAGCGAGAATTCGTAACGTCCCACGCCGTTCGGATCGGTCAGCGAGACTGTCAGCGTCACTCCGGGCGCTTCTCCCTCTCCGGAATAGCGCAGGGAAGCGCAGCGGTACCGGAAGGCGCCGGCCTGCTCCGTATATATCTGAGGCGCCGTGCCGCTGAGGTGGAATTCGAGCTCATAGGGCGAGTCCTCGTCGGCGTCGGGATAAAGCCCGTATGTCTTCTTCCCCGCCTTTACCGTCACTCCGTCCACGCGGAAGGAGGCAAGGTCGCCGTCGGCGTCGGTGGCAAAGATCGCGAACTGCGCCGGAACCGGCATCGCGGGCGTGCCGCCGTAAACGCCCGGCTCATTCTCCGCGACGGCTCCGCCGTCGGCGCTGCGCTTGGCGCTCACCGCCCGGTTCTTTCCTCCGGCGTCGGTATCGGAAGTGATAAGGCCGATATAGCCGTAAGTCCTGACGGAGACAAAGGCGGTCTCGGAGATATCCAGACCGTGATAATCATAGCTGAAGCTCGCCGTCAGCGCGCGCAGTCCGGGTTCCTGTCCGGTGACCGTCCATGCCGCGGTACGGTCCGCGATCCGCTGTGTTTTCAGCAGGTTCTCATCCGGGCTGATGAGCTCCCATACGCCCTTATCCGTATAATCTGCGCCTTCGCTCCCGCCGCCGTCCTGCTGCATGGCGGACTTTGCCGTAAGCTGCAGCTGCTGCGGCGTGCCGTGGAAGAGATACATTTCCGCGGGGTCGCTGTCGATACGAAGCTCGCCGGTAATGTTCAGAGAGAAGCTCGCGTCGGTATTGAGCTCGATCACGCGGACCGCGCCGACGCCGTTCGCGCGGATCGTGACTTCATAGCGTCTGTTCTCGTCGTCGGGTACGCATTCGACGATCTCGGCAAGATCGTCCGGCTCCAGTCTGAATTCCGTTCCCTCGGGTATCTCTCCCTCGTTTTTCGCGTAGTTGAGATAGAAGGTCTTTTCCGCGAAGCCGGAGTCCTTCATATCTGCGAAAATATCCATGCTGTCGCGGCCGTTGGCCCAGAAATAACCTATGATGGGCCATCTGCCGTAGTGAATGTTCACTTCGCCGCCGTAGGAGAGGTCCGGCTGCCTGACGACCGTCGGGAAGGGATAGTTCTTGCCCTCCTGGCTGTCGAGGCTCGAGAAGCTGTATTTGCCGTCTATCGCGGCGCCGCCCGGCTCGCTCACGGTGATCAGATCCCAGTTATCGCCGAGCGCGTCGGCCATCCCGGCGGAGTGGAGCGTGTCGTATGAGACCGCCTGCGCCGCCGTGCCGCGCGTTTTGTAATATTGGCTCGATCGGCTGCTGTCATATTTCCCGTCCGCCGTCATAAGCGCGTCATAGGCGGCCTTCGTTGTGGTCGGACCCTGCGCGTAGAGGTACTTTGTCAGGCAGGTCAGATCGCCCTGCAGCATGGCCTCGAATTCCTCATCGGAGATCACCAGCTCCTTAAAGCGGTCTATCAGCGTCCTGCGCTCGGTCTTCTCCGCCTCGGTACATTCGTCCTCGCTCTTGCGCAGAAGCGTCCACTGCGCCGCCGTGGGCGCGGAGTTTATCTGCGTGAAGGTCTTTGAAGCCCTGAAGAAGTACTGGGGCCACGTGGTCGGGTCTTCCCTGTCCGGATGCCCCACGTTTTCCTTGATGGAGTCAAGATAATAGCAGTTGTTCAGCGTGATCACGGTACCGCCGTTGCCCTGCTGTCCGTAACGGTCGCCCTGATTGGCGAAGAGGGATACGGCGCGGACGCTGCCCTCCAGGTTGGGAAGCTGGAGGTAGGTATAGCAGTTGTTGATCGTCGCTGTGCCGTCCGGCTTGCTGGTCTTGAAGCCGGTGATGTTGCACATGTTCAGCGCGTAGGAGCCGCCGATCATGCCGGAAACGAAGATGTTGACCGACTTTCCCGAATTGTTCTTATCGCGGTTGGCGTAGCCGTCGCTCTCGAAGGACGTCGGCATTTCGTAAAGCGTCGTCGGGGCGATGCTCACGCTGCCGCCGGTATAGCAGTCGCTCACTGAGAGCGCCGCGCTCTGCGCCGCGGTCTCGCCGGGGGCGCGGGGCGTTCCGGCGGAGCCGGCCAGACCGCCCACTCGCACGAAGCTGCCCCATACCATGTGCCCGTGCTCGTGGGTACAGGCGATCTGGATATCCGTAACGGCGGAGCAGCGCGAGAGGTTCATGCCGGCAAGCCCGACAAGGCCGCCCACGTTCGCCGTACCGGCGCCCTGGCGGTTGGTGCTGCTGTCGGTAACGCAGTAGCCCGCGACGGCGCAGTTTTCCAGCTTGTTGTCTATGCTCGTGGACTTGTATTCATACGCCACGCCCACAAGGCCGCCGAGGTTGTACGCGCCGTCCCTGTTTTCGTATTCCGTCCCCGCGGTACGGCGCTCCACGCACGCGTCGTTATCCGAGAACATGATCACGTTTCTCAGATCCGCGCCGAGCGTGACGCCGAAAAGCCCCACGCTGTAGGAAGGCGAGATCACGTTCAGATTTTTGATCTTGTAGCTCTGTCCGTCGTAGCTGCCTCCGAACCAGGCGTAAAGGAAGTTCTCATACTCTCCGCTCACGGTCGGGGACGAGGTCCCCATGCCCGCTATGGGCGTATATCCCTCAAAGCCGTCGCCGGAGACGTCGTGGCTCTGTTTCCAGTACTGCACCGGGCGGAAGCTCAGCACGTCGGCCTTGCTCTGTAAGCCGACGCCGATATTGGTCGCATACTGAATGAACGGGAACCGGGTACGGTTTTCCTTATTGACGAGCGTGTCGCAGCCGCGGGTCTGAGTATTCCAGTTGATGTACTGCAGCTGCGTGACGGAGCGGATCTCAAAGGTATTTGCGCTGCTGCCCGGCGCCGCGGAGAAATCGACCGTTCTGCCGTCCTCCGTGGTAACGCTGCCGGCGCCGGCGCACTGCATCGCGTTGGCAAAGAAGGGCGTGAGGGTAAAGCTGCGGGACAGCGTGCCGTCGCTCAGCGTCAGTGATCCCGCCGTGCTCTCACCGTTGTCAAGGTAGATATAATCGCCCTCCGAGGCCACGCGCGTACTGAAGGGATAGAACGTGTAGCCGCGTATCTGACTGCGCAGCGCCGCCGCGGCCGCCGTATTGTACCGTTCCTTCCCGCTCCATTCAAGGCCCGTGATCCCGGTGACCTCCGCGGAGCGTCCGTCCGCATGGTAATAGCCGTAGCCGAATTCGGCGATCCGGCCGTCGTCATCGTGGGCGGTGCAGAGGCTGGAGCCGGCCAGCGTCTCGTCGGTATCGGTCACGCCGAGATAGGTTATGTGATAGCCGTCGTTCGCTCCGCCGGTCTCCCTCTCCCAGTAGAACAGGCCGAAGGCGCCGAGCTGGGGCATGGTCGGCCAGTCGCCGTAGTGGACCGGCAGGTTATTGCGGTCGCGCACCACGGCGCGGAAGGGATATACCGCCGTATTGCCGCCGGGGGTGTTGGGATGGCTGCGGGAATTCCTCCACGTCGCGGCTCCGGAGCTTCTCCGGCTCTGAAGCTCGCCGTAGAGAAGCTGCTCGCCGGAGGACAGAGCCTTGCCGGAGGCGTCCTTTGCGGGCGTGGTAAAGCTGCGGAGCGCGCCGACGTAGGAATACGTTCCGTTATTCAGATAAAAGCAGTTGGTCACGAGGCCGCCCGTCGGGGCGAAGCCGTGAGCCGTGGAGGTCAGACCGCTCACTTCTATCGCGGTGGCGCAGTAACAGCTGTCGGCCTGTCCGCCGTTGTTTCCGGCGAAGCCTGCCACGTGCACCGAGCCGCCGCGGGAATCGGTCACCTTGAGGAAACCGAGGGCATAAGAATTCTGAATGCTGCCGCTTTGCATGTTCAGCCCGGCAAAGCCTCCCATGCTGACGTTGGCAAAAACGCTGGACAGGCGGATCTCCGGGCAGTCCGCCGCGCAGTTTTCGATAACTCCGCTGTTTCCGCCGACGAGGCCGCCCACGTAGAGCGTGCAGTTTTCGTAGGCGTGCAGCGTGCCGTCGCTGCCGGAGATGTAATATCCGGCGACGGCGCAGTTGTCTATCGTGCCGTCGCTGCGGCCGGCGAGCACGCCCATATATACGGGCACGTTGGGCTTCATATCCGTCGTGCGCTGCACGAAGAAGTGCACGCTCTCCGCGGGATCGTAGTCGGTCGCCAGGACGATATTTCGCAGTATGCCGCCATTGCAGCCGAACATGCCCACGTAATCTCCGTCGTCCGTTATGAAGCTCACGTCGCTTATCGTATAGCAGCCGCCGTCATACTCCGCGATAAAGGGCGAAGCGGCCGATCTGCCTATGGGCAGCTGGCTGTATACTCTCTCGCTCCACTCGGAGAAACCGGCCCAGTCATAGCTGCCGTAGCTCATATTGCGCTCCTGCCGGAACACGGCGGAGGCCGTGACCGCTGAATAATAACCGTCGTAATATGAGCTCAGGTTTTTCAGATGCCGCGGCGTGCGTATCAGCACCTGCTCCACGGCGGGAACGTCCGCTGATATGTTCTGCATCGTGATGACCGTTTTGGCGAAATGCGGGTTGAAGGCGTATACCTCGGTCTTGCCGCTTACCGACGCGCTTATCCTGCCGTAGAACTTTTCCGCCATCCGCGCCGTCGGCGGAGCGTTCACGCTCTCCTTTGGCAGCGGCACTATATAAAACCGCGTCCCGGTCTCCGGATCGACTACCGCAAGGCGCCGGGCAGTAGACAGCTCGTATGCCTCGCCGTCCTCGGGCGTTACCGTGACGGAGGCGGGTATCGGGCTGCCGTCGGCGCGGAATACGAAGCCGTAGCCGTCGCCCACCACGCTGCCGGACTCCGTAAGCGTGGATTTGACGTTGGCTCCGTAGAAGCCGTAGGTCCGGTCGGCGTTCCTGTACTTTTCGTAATAGACCAGCGCCCCGGCCTGGAAGCTCGCCTGCCAGTCGCCGTAGTGGCGGGAGACGGTCAGCCTCGGATAGGGATAGGTCGTCAGACCCTGATCGCGCAGATTGTATGCCAGGGTATCGCCCGTGTCCGTCTGGAAGGCGCTGCCCATCGCCGCCTGCAGTCCCGCGCTGTCCCGCGTGCCGATCTCCTCTCCGATCCCGGCGTCGGCGCTGCCCTCGGAGAGATAATAGACGTTGCTGAAATATCCGGCGTTTTTCGCGATCGCCCACGTCTGCGCCCCGTCGCGCTCGTTGAGCAGGCATACGGTATAGGAGTTCCGTATGCCCGCGGCGGCGTCGGGCACGAAGCCGGCCGCCTGCGCTCCGTTCTGGAAGCCGGCGGAATAACAGTTCTCGATAAGGTCGACCGCGCCGCCTCCCACAAGGCCGCCGGTCCGGCGCGCGGTGATGTAGCAGTCGGCATAAGAATTCATAAGGTCGAGCGTGCCGCTTTCCACGGAGCCTATGAGGCCTCCCGCCATGCTGACCGCTCCGCTCTCCCCCGCCGATATCACCGTCGCGGCAAAGCTGCCGTCCACCGACAGCATCGCGCAGTTGACCGCGCCCACGAGACCTCCCGCGGCGCTGCCGCCCGATATCCACACCGTCGACTCCGTTTTGCCCAGGAAGTCGGCGCGCTCGAGATAGACGCGGCAGTTTTCTATCTGCGAGGCCGGGCCGGATATCATACCGGCCAGCGCTCCCGCGTTTTCGCCGCTGACGGTACAGTCCGTCATGCGGATGTCCTTAAGCTTTCCGCCGAAAACCCCGAACAGGCCGGCGTCCCGCTCCGCGGAGGCGCGCAGGCCGGCTATGCGCCTGCCGTCTCCGTCATACTCCGCAAGCGCGTCGTTCCGGATGGGCTTGAAGTTGGGCCGGCTGCCCGCGTGACCGTTGAAATAAAAGTCACCGTAAGCGCCCATCCAGCTGCCCGTGCCGGTGTTTGTTTTCAGGTCTATGTCCCGGGTCTGCTCCGCCGAGGTGATCAGGGTCCCTACGCCGGAGGACGCGTCCAGGTTCTGCAGATGCCGTCCGCATTCGATCACCGCGCGGCCGGCGGCGCTGTCCGTATCGTCGCCGAACAGGCTGTTGACCTTCACCGGGCCGTAGCTGCCGTCGTTTACCAGCTTGCTGGGGCTGTGCACCTCCAGCGTGAGCGTGAGCCTGCTGCCGGGCGTGAGGCGCCGGTCGGGCATGAGGCTGCTCTCGCTGCCGAAAAGGGCGTTGAAGCGCCGCGCGGGGCTGCGCAGGTCGTCCAGCGTAAGGTCGCAGTAAAAGCTGGTGCCGCTCTGCGACAGCGCCGGCAAAGTGCCGTCGGCGGACGAGAGCTCGCAGACGTGGTCGAATTCGTCGCGGATGGTCAGCTTGAAGGTAAGGCTGTCTCCGGGATTTTGCGCGGTGCACTGCAGATAGGCGCTGAGCCGCTCGCCGTTGTTTACCGTGATGGTCGGGCGGAGCGTGAAGGTATCGCCGGCGCTGCTTTCTTCCGCGCCGCCGTGATAATAGCCGATCCTCGCGCCGTCGTTCAGGCGGTCGCGGCGGCTGCGCAGGGCGTTCAGGGCGCCCCACGTTCCCGGATCTTCATACCGTCCGATAAAGTCGTCCTTCTCGCTGTAAAAAACAGAATATACCGTGCCGGACTCTCTGTCGTATTCCACGACCCAGAAGCCCTGCCCGGTACCGTCGTCCAGCACGTCTTTGAAGATCCTCTTCCAGAGCTCATCCTCCGACGTTATGTAATATAGTTTTTTCTCCGGGTCCCAATCGCCGTGGCTCGGCGTCCCGTAGACGTAATTGTCGTTTTCGTAATAAACGTCCGCGCTGCCCTCGGAGCGCAGCTTAACAAGCTCGTTCTGCGCGGCGATATAGATAAGCTCCGCCTTCGCGTCCAACTCCTTCTGACGCAGCTCCTTCCGTATCCTGACAAGGTTCGGTATAAGCAGCGCCAGCAGTATGACCAGAATTCCTACGGCGATCAGCGCCTCGGCAAGCGTAAAACCGCGGCGGTCTTTCCGTATTCTCTTTCCGTACGTCATCAGCCTGTTCAAGTTATTTGCTCCTCAGCCAAGTAGCTTTATAATCTTCATGTTTCTTTTTATAATAGTGTAAAAATCCGATTTTGTAAAGTCTTCCCGCGCAATAAAAGAGTGCGCGGACGGATACGCGCCGGGCAAAGCGAAGCTCCGGGGCGGCCGTTCAAAGCCGTCCCGGAGCCGATCCCCGCCCCGCCTGCCTTGACCGCGGGGCGATATTCTTTTTTATTCCGTGATCATGCCGCAGAACCGCTGCATGAGCGCGGCAATCTGCGCGCGGGCGGCGCCGCCGCCGGGGTCAAGGGTCCCGTCGCCCATGCCCTTGACGAGGCCTGAGCCCACGGCCCGGCGCATCGCCTCCTCCGCCCCGGGAGACACGCTCCCGGCGTCGGCAAAGGCGTCCAGGGCGGCCTCTTCGCCGAGCTCGAAGCCCTTGTATTTCGCGTAATTGTACAGCAGGACGGTCACCTGCTCGCGTGTGATCACGCCGTTCGGCTCGATGCTGCCGTCGATCCCTTCAGTAAGTCCGTTCTCTTCGAGCCAGGCCATGCACTCATCGTACCATCTGCCCGAATTCGTCCCCTCCGCCGCGGGAGCCGAGCCCCTGTCCATATTGAAAAGCATCTGCGCGACCATGGCGCAGCTCGCCGCAGCGTCCGGCTCAAAGCCGCGGCCGGTCCCGCGCATCACCCCGTGGGACACGGCCCAGCGCACCGCGTCCAGATACCAGGCGTTCGGCCTGAGATCGGGGAACATAGTGAGCAGGTCGACAGGCTCGAAGAGAAGCTCTATATCCACCTTTCCGTCCGGCATGGCGAAGGTGAACGTCCCCCCGCCCTCGTCGGTCAGCCTGACCGCGGACCTTGCCCCGTTCCTGCGGCGCACCGTCAGCTCCGCGAGCTTCCAGCCCTCGAGCTGCTCCGCCGTAAGAGTGATCGTTCTGCCCATCGAGGCGTTTACGGGACTGATCAGCATTTTTCCTCCGGCCGGGGCGTTCAGCTCCGCCGGGAACTGCTGCGCGTAAGGCTCGGTCCGCTCGATCCGCGTTTCCCCGTACCTTGCGGTATACACCGTGTCGCCCTGCACGGGAGCTATCCCGGGCGACCAGCCGTCGAAGCGGAAGATGACCGTATCGTTATCGTCGAAGCGCGTCGGCGTATCGCCGTCATAGCCCGGCACGGTCCCGAAGGGCAGATAAGCATCGGTCTCCAGAACGGTCCCGTCCCAATCCTTCCACGTGACCGTATAGCTCCGGGGCTCATCGGTGAACTTCGCGGTGTAGGTCGCGTCGCCGTTCACGGCGGCGACCGCGGGCGACCAGCCCGCAAAGGAATGGAAATACTCGGCGTCGGCACGCTTGACGGGCTCCGCGCCCGAGTAAACGGGCACGTCTCCCTGTGGGACCTTATCGGTCCGCAGGACCGTTCCGTCATGGTTTGCCCACGTCACGGTATATACGTTTTTCCACAGCGCGGTCACGTCGGTGTCCGCGCAGACGGTATATACGTCGCCGGGCGCGTAACGCTCGCCGCCGATCTCCCACGCGTCGAAGACGGTCCCGGAGGGCGGTGCAAAGCCGCTGTCCGGCAAAGCGTGCGTAAGTCCCCGCAGCACCGGGGCGCTGTCCATCGCCCCAAGGCCGCCGTTGGAGATGAAATACATATTGAAGTATACTTCCGTCTGATCGAACACCGCGGAATATTCCGCCTCT
>DBWE01000171.1:13480-13705 GCA_002308315.1 Clostridiales bacterium UBA1246
CCCGCGAACGAATAGGTATAATACCCCTCGTCCGGCTTCACGGGCGCCGCGCCGTTATATACCGGCATGGAGCCGTAGGGAACGGAGTCTTCCTCAAGCAGGCTGCCGCCGCTTATCCATTTGACGGTATAGCAGCGCGTGCTGTCTCCGAACTGCGCCGTATACGCCGCGTCGCCGCTCACCGGCTGTATGGCGGGATACCAGTGGCTGAAGCTGTACTCCGTC
>DBWE01000062.1 GCA_002308315.1 Clostridiales bacterium UBA1246
GTTCCGAGAAGGTATTTGTTCTCGTAGACGGCGCCGCCCTGGACGCACGGCATAATGAAATCCTCGGCAAATTCGTCGTTGATATCCTCGATATAAAGCTTTGAAGCGCCGGTCTTCAACGCCTTTTCTTCAAGCCCTTCGAGCTCCTCGTCTCCCTGACCTACGTTCGCCGCTACGGCGATGACCTCGCAGCCGTAATTTTCGCGAAGCCAGGGAATGATGATCGATGTATCGAGACCGCCCGAATATGCGAGAACGCATTTTTTGATTTTATTCATGGGGAAACCTCCGAAAATGAAAATTTATGCGAATATAGTAGCACACAATGAATAAAAATGCAAGCACAAAATGAACGGTATGTTGCTGGGAAATACCGCTCATTTTGTACGTTTCATAAATATCGGTCGTATAAAGCGGCGATTATTTATTCAGTTCAAGGAGCTTTGTGCGGAGCTCGTTTTCTATACGCGCGAGTTCTTCCTCCGCGGCGCGGCGCTTATCCGCGCCCTCGCTCTGTATCCTGCGGACCTCTTCCAGCGTGGAAATAAGAGACTCGTTGGTGCTCTTGAGCGTTTCGAGCTCGACTATCCCGCGCTCCGATTCCTGCGCGACCTCAATGCTTCCCGTTTTGAGCATTTCGGAATTCCTGCGCAGCAGGTCGTTCGTGACCTCCGTAACGGCTCTCTGCGCTTCCATGGCCTGCTGAGAATGGGCTATGCCGAGAGCCAGCACCATCTGACTTTTCCATAGGGGAATGGTGTTGACTATCGAGGTCTGTATTTTTTCTACCATCAGAGTGTCATTGTTCTGTATCAGCCGTATCTGCGGGGACATCTGAAGGGAGATCGTCCTTGTGAGCTCGAGATCGTGTATCTTTTTTTCAAAACGCGTGCACATATTGGCAAAATCGTTCGCCTCCTGAGCATCCTCGGGACGGCCCGACTGCTGGGCCTTTTCGAGCAGCTCCTTAAGCCGGGTCTCCCGCGCGTCGGCAAGAGCCTGCTTGCCGGCGAGGATATACATGTTCAGCTCCTTGAAGTACGACTGATTGAGCTCATACATCTTGTCGAGCATGGCTACGTCCTTGAGAAGAGTTACCTGGTGCTTTTCCAGCTCGTCGCTGATATGAGTGACGTTGACTTCGGCTTTTTCGTACTGCGCCTTGAGTCCGGCTATCTTGTTCGCCGACTTCTTGAAAAGTCCCTTAAGTCCCTTTTTGTCCTCGGGATCAAAGTCAAGGTTCTTAAGCTGCAGGACAAGGTCGCCGAGCATGCTGCCGACCTCGCCCATATCCTTGGTGCGGACGTTGCCGAGGGCGGCCCCCGAAAAATCCGATATGTTTTTCTGCGCCGCGCTGCCGTACTGCAGCACCTGATTGGTATCGGAGATATCGATAGTGCCGGCAAAATCCTTTACGGCCTTTTTTTCGGCCTCCGTGAGCGAATCCATGGTAAAGGCGGGAGCGGAAGCTTTTTCCTCGGCTGCGCTGATTATGCTCTCCGCACTCGGAGCCTCGGCAGCCTCAGGCGTAAGAGTCAGAGAAGGTTTGTAATCGAAGTCCATACTGCGTCATCCTTTCATATCTTGAAATCCGAAGCCGACAGACCGTCGCTTTTCAGCAGACTTTCCATCGCGCTGATATCCGTCTCAATATCAAGGAGCTCCTGATCAAAAAGAGCGTCTAAACGGGCGGAAAAATCACCTGACATTTCATCGAGAACGCTCTCGATGCCTTTGCCCGACGCGTCCTCGGCCGCCGAGGTGACTCCGGAAGAGTACATGCGGTCATATTCGTTGAGGAGCATGACGGTCTCCGGCAGGCGAACGGTAAGAAAGTTTTTTATTCGGGGAATATCCCGCGGATCGGTCTCGGCGTCCTTTATTATCTTTGACGCGAGATCCGTAAGCGTCATTATCCGCTGCTTCACGTTTTCGTCCGGTATGGACGCATAAAGTCTGCCGAGCTCCGTAAGCGCCCTTCCGCCTTCGGTCTTTATCCAGTCCAGCTCCGGAGATGCGGGAGCTTCGGCGGCGGAAGAGGGGGGAGGCGCGGCATTGGTGACTTCCGGCGGGGAAGCGCTTTTTCCGGCGTCTTTTTTCCTTTTTAGATACGCGGCGCCCTTTCCGGCCAGGACGGCGAAAGCAAAGCAAAGAGCAAACTGCCACGGTCTGTGCAGCGGAAGGAGCAGAGCCCACAGTACGGCCGCGGCGGCTGCGGCAGCGATCGAGACGGGGACGATTTTGATCTTTTTTTTCAATGCGGTCTCCTTAAAAACTCCTTCGGAAGTCAAACGGATATTTTGATATTCAAGGCGATTTTCGGACTGCCGCCCTTCATGGACGTGGGAACCGACAAGTTCCGAGAGAGCGCCGTCTGAAGTGTGATACCGCATGCCTGTCGGCGGCAGTCATTCCGGCAAGTTTTATTATAACATACTAATATTATTTTCGCGGGGTGTCAACTTAATCTTGATTATTCGGACATTTCATTGTACAATATCATATTAGTAAAACTATACGGATTTGAGGAAACACCATGATCAAGATCGCTCCGTCGATCCTTTCCGCCGATTTTGCCTGTCTCGGAAACGATATAAGACGCGTTGAAGCCGCCGGGGCCGATATGCTGCATTTCGACGTGATGGACGGAATGTTCGTTCCCAATATATCCTTCGGCATACCCGTGCTGAAGGCTGCCCGGAAATGCTGCGGCATGTTTATGGACGTTCATCTGATGATCGAAAAGCCGGTAAGATATATCGAAGCTTTTGCGGAAGCGGGCGCCGATCTTATCAACGTCCACGTCGAGTCGGACAGCACCGATAATCTGATCGCCGCGCTGAAAAAAGCGAGGCTTCTCGGCAAAAAAACCGGCATAACTCTCAAGCCGGCCACGCCGTGGGAAGCCGCCGCGCCGTATCTGGAGCTCGTTGATCTTATACTGATAATGACCGTAGAACCGGGTTTCGGCGGACAGAAATTCATGGAGGACATGCTTCCGAAGATATCCGCCGTTCGGCGGCTGCTGGACGAGACGGGAAAAGACTGCATGCTTGAGGTCGACGGGGGAATAAACGAACGCACGGCGCGTCTTGCCGCGGACTGCGGAGCGGATACGCTCGTAGCCGGAAGCTATATTTTCGGCTCGTCCGATACGGATGAAAAAATAAGACTTCTGCGCGGAAACAACCGAGCGCGCGGAAAGCGGAATATATAACTGCAGAGGACAAAATGAATTCTTATCCCGAATCTTTTGAACGTCTTACGGAAAAGTTCGCCGGACTGCCGGGAGTGGGCCGCAAATCCGCTCAGCGCATGGCTTTTTATATCCTCAGTCTCAGCGACGCAGAGGCCGGGGCGTTTGCCGACGCGATCACGGACGCCAAAAGAAGGGTCAAACGCTGCCGTATATGCCAAAATCTCACCGACAGTGAGATATGTCCGATATGCGGCTCGGATAAAAGGGACAAATCGGTGATATGCGTGGTATCGCAGCCGAGGGACGTGACGGCGTTTGAGCGCACCCGGGAATACAAGGGGCTTTATCATGTGCTGCACGGGGTCATTTCTCCGCTTAAGCATATCGGGCCGGACGATATAGCAGTGAAGGAGCTGCTTGCGAGGCTCGATCCTTCCGTTGAAGAAATAATCCTCGCCACGGATCCCGACGCCGAGGGCGAGGCTACTGCAATGTATATCTCGCGGCTCGTAAAGCAGCTGGGCGTAAAAACCACCCGGATCGCTTACGGCATACCCGTCGGCAGCAATCTTGAAGTCGCCGACGACGCCACGCTTTACCGCGCCCTTGAAGGACGCAGGGAAATTTGATCAATACGGCTGCCGGGCACGAATAAGCGGCTGCCGAAGTGTTTATATTAAAATCATCTACATAGTTTTATGGGCAGACTTGAACGGTCTGTTTGGTATTTTATTGTTTGGAGTGTCTGCATGGCTGAAAAATTAAAAATCATTTCTTTGGGCGGCCTCAATGAGGTCGGCAAAAATCTGACCGTATACGAATACGGCGAAAATATCATGATCGTGGACTGCGGGCTGGGTTTTCCGGACGGCGAAATGTACGGCGTGGACGTCGTGATACCGGACGTGACTTATCTTAATCAGAACGTCGATAAGATAAAGGGCATAGTCCTTACCCACGGCCATGAAGATCACATCGGCGCGGTCCCGTATATCCTCAAAACCGTCACGGCGCCTATCTATGCCACGCCCCTGACGGCGGCTCTCGTCAAAATGAAGCTTGAAGAGCACCAGCTTGAGGATATTGCCGAGATACGTGAATTCGGCCCCGGAAGCAAAATGAAGATAGGCTGCTTTGAGGTGGAAGCGATACACGTCAATCACAGTATCGCCTGCGCCGTCGCTCTGGCGATCAAGACGCCTTTGGGCGTTGTGATCCACACGGGCGATTACAAGATAGATACCACGCCGGTAGGCTGTGAGATGACGGATCTTACCCGCTTCGGACAGTACGGCAGGGAAGGCGTGCTTGCGCTGCTGAGCGATTCAACGAACGCGGAGCGCAAAGGCTTTTCACCTTCCGAGAGCACCGTGGGCGACGCTCTCGACTCCGTTTTCGAGGGCTGCGACAAGCGCATCATAATCACGACCTTCGCTTCGAACGTCTATCGGGTACAGCAGATCATTACCGTTGCGTCCAGGTACGGCAGGAAGGTCGCCATAACGGGGCGGAGCATGGAGAACATCGTAAACGCCTCTATCGAGCTCGGGTATCTGCAGGTCCCGGATAATACGCTGGTAGATATCAACAAGCTGAAAAACTACCCGAAAAACGAAATGTGCATCATCACGACCGGCAGTCAGGGCGAGACTATGTCCGCCCTGTACCGCATGGCCTTCTCGGGCCATAAGCAGGTAGAGATCGGCAGCGGCGACAGAGTGATACTCTCTTCCTCCACGGTGCCCGGCAACGAAATGACGGTGAACCGCATCGTGAACGAGCTTTTCCGGCGCGGCGCGGAGGTGCTTTACAGAGAAGCCAAGCCCGATCTGCATGTGTCCGGACACGGATACCAGGAAGAGATGAAGATGATCCTCGCGCTTACGCAGCCGCGGTTTTTCATTCCCGTTCACGGGGAGCAGAAGCATCTTCGCGCGCATGCGGAGCTTGCAAAGGCTACGGGCGTTCCCGCCAAGAATATCGTTATATCCGACGTCGGAAAGGTCATCGAGCTTACAAAAAAGACCGTGAAGCTCAACGGCTCCGTTCCCTCCGGCAGAGTGCTCGTGGACGGCACGGGCATAGGCGACGTGGGCAGCGTGGTCCTGCGCGACAGAAAGCATCTTGCCGAGGACGGCATGATGGTGGTGGTCATGAGCCTGAGCCGCGAGGACAACAGCCTTATTTCCGGCCCCGATATCATTACGCGCGGCTTCGTTTACGTCAAAGAGTCGGAAGAACTGATCGACGATATGAGAATGATGGTGATGGACACGCTCGACGCGTGCGAAAACAACAATATCACCGACTGGGCGACGATCAAGACCACTATCAAAACGTCGCTTACCTCATACCTGAGAAAGACCACGAAGCGTACGCCCATGATACTGCCGGTCATTCAGGAGATCTGAAGCGGAGGAAAGAGTATGGGTATTCAGGTTTTCGGGAAGTCCAAATGCTTTGACACGGGCAAGACCGAGCGATGGTTCAAGGAGCGGCGCATAAAATATCAGTATATAGACCTGAAGAAATACGGGATGAGCAGGGGAGAGTTCGACAGCGTGAAAGCTTCCGTCGGCCTGGAAAACATGATAAACGACGATGCTCCGGGCGCGGAGCAGATTCGTTATCTTGCGTACGACGCAGATAAAGCCGACAAGCTGTTTGAGCATCAGGAGCTTATGAAAACTCCCGTGGTACGCAGCGGAAGAAAAGCCGTGACGGGCTTTCACCCGGAGATATGGAAAGACTGGGATTGACATAACATAAAAGGGCGGACGGAAATGAGAAAAGACAAGATCAATTATTATCTCGACATAGCCGACGCCGTGCGCAGCCGCTCCACCTGTCTCAGACGGCAGTACGGAGCGATAATCGTCAAAAACGACGAGATCGTTGCCACGGGTTACAACGGAGCGCCGCGCGGGCGCAAAAACTGCGACGACATGGGCAGCTGCAAAAGAGAACTGCTGGAGATCCCGAGCGGCGAAAGATATGAGCTGTGCCGTTCCGTGCACGCGGAGATGAACGCCATTATTTCCGCGGCGCGGGATCAGACCATCGGCTCCGTGCTGTACCTTGCCGGACGCGATTACAAGACAGGCGAGCTGCTTACGAACACTACGCCCTGTTCGATGTGCCGCAGGGTCATCATAAACGCCGGTATCGAAAAGGTTATTTCCCGCGTGACCGAGTCGGATTATACCGTGACCGACGTGCGGGAATGGATAGATAACGACGATACTATGTAAAAAGAGCATCTCATAATCCGATCGATGAATTATGAGATGCTTTTTTGAAAATATCACCCCGGCGCGGTCATACGTCTTTTTTCGGGCAGATGTCTCCGAGCGGGCATCGGGTGCATTTGGGGCTTCGGGCAGTGCAGTATTTGCGCCCGTGCAGCACCGTACGATGACAGAAATCCGAGGACTTTTCGGGCGGAAGCAGCGCGGCGAGCTGCCGCTCGACCTTATACGGCTCCTTGGAGGACGTCAGACCCATGCGCCATGCAAGACGTATGCAGTGGGTGTCCGTTACCACGGCCGGCTTGCCGTATACGTCGCCGATGATGATGTTGGCGGTCTTGCGGCCTACGCCGGGCAGAGTGAGAAGCAGGTCCATCTCACCGGGCACCTTGCCTCCGAACCTTTCAACGAGCATTTTTGCGCATTCAACGAGATCCCGGGCCTTGGTGCGGAAAAATCCGCAGGAGCGTATCAGGGCTTCCACGTCCTCGGGCTTCGCCTCCGCGAAGGCTTCAAGCGTGGGGTAGCGCGAAAACAGCGCGGGCGTTACCTTGTTTACCCGCTCGTCGGTACACTGTGCGGCGAGCCGCGTGGCAAAAAGCAGCTGCCAGTCTTCCGTGTAATCAAGAGAGCAAAGGGCCTCGGGATATTCCTCTTCAAGCCGTGAAATAAGCTGATCTATGTATCTCATACTTCCTCCTTCGCGCCGCGCATACCGAACACGCGGCGATCGATCCTGCGGTCATATTGTAACATGATACGGCGTTTTTTTCCATAAGGACGAAAAGGAACGGTAAATAAAATGTATAAACCCTTGGCGGACGACATAAGGCCCTCGTCGCTGGACGACGTGGTGGGGCAGAAGCATATCTTGGGCGAAAACGGCATGCTCCGCCGCATTATCGAAAGCGGCAAGTCTCCCAATCTTATCTTTTACGGGCCCTCGGGGACCGGCAAAACCACGGTCGCCTCCATAATTGCCGGAAGCTCAAAGCGCGCTTTGTACAAGCTGAACGCCACACAGGCGGGGACTGCGGATATCAAGGAGATAATCGACAGCGTCGACACTCTCATGGCTCCGGACGGCGTTCTTCTGTATCTGGACGAGATACAGTACTTCAACAAAAAACAGCAGCAGTCATTGCTGGAATATATAGAAAACGGAAAGATCAGTCTCATAGCTTCAACTACCGAAAATCCGTATTTTTACATTTACGGAGCCATACTGAGCCGGTGCACGGTTTTTGAATTCAAAGCGGTGGAGCCCGAAGAGCTGCGTCCGGCCGTGATAAGAGCTTTTGATATTCTCGGGGAGCGTACCGGGCTGGAGGCGGAGGCGGACGAGGAAGTTATAAAGCGTATATGCTTCGGCTGCGGCGGAGACGTCCGGAAGGCGATAAACACCGCCGAAATGCTTTTCTACGCCGGGAAAAACGACGGGGTAAAAGTACATATCTCCGAAGACGACGCGGACATGCTTTCTCAAAAAAGCTCGATGCACTATGACCGTGACGGAGACGGCCATTACGATATCCTCTCGGCGTTCCAGAAATCGATAAGAGGCAGCGATCCCGACGCCGGCCTGCACTATCTCGCGAGACTGCTTGAGGCCGGAGACATTATTTCCGCCTGCCGCAGACTGCTTGTTATCGCCGCGGAGGATATCGGGCTTGCTTATCCGCAGGCCATCCCCATTGTAAAAGCCTGCGTCGACAGCGCGCTTCAGCTCGGCCTGCCCGAGGCCCGAATACCGCTGGCGGACGCTGTGATACTTCTTTCGACCGCGCCGAAATCAAATTCCGGCGTCGTCGCCATAGACAAAGCCGCCGCGGATATCCGAAAAGGGAAGACGGGAGATATACCGAGACATCTGAAAAACGTTCACGCCGACGGAGCCGATGCGGGAGCGATCGAGAGCTATAAGTATGCCCACAGCTACGAAAATCACTGGGTGGAGCAGCAGTATCTGCCCGACGTTCTGAAGGACACGAGGTATTACGAATACGGGGACAATAAAACCGAGCAGGCGGCCAGGACGTATTGGAGCAGGATCAAAAAATGAACGAGCTTAACGGCGGCATAAGATTTATAAAGGGCATAGGCGAGGCCAGAGCGAAGGCTCTGGAAAAGCTCGATATCCATACGCTTTATGATCTCGTGTCTTATTTCCCTCGGGATTATGAGGACAGAAGCGCGGTCAAGCCGATCGCCGACGTACAGGACGGCGAAAACTGCTGCGTAAAAGCAGTCGTCGCGACCGCTCCGACGCTGGCGCGCATACGCAAAGGGATGGAGCTCGTCAAATTCCGCATAGCAGATGAAAGCGGCGCGGCAAACGTGACCTTCTTCAATCAGAGCTACGTAAAAAGAAATATAGCGCGCGGAGGGGTATACACCTTCTACGGCAGGTTTTCACGCATGGGGCTGCATTTTGAGCTGACTAATCCCGTGTATGAAAAAGCGGACGGAGGCGGCGTGAATACGGGGCGGATAGTGCCAGTATACCGTCTTACCTCGGGCATAAGCCGCAACGTGCTTTCAAACGCGATAGAACAGGGCCTGAAAGCAGCCGACGGACTTCTTAAGGGCGTTCTTCCGGATCATATCGAAAGAAAATACGGATTTATCAGCTCGCAGCAAGCCTACCGTGCCATTCATTTCCCCAAGGACATGACCGAGGCGGCCTGCGCCAGACGGCGGCTGATATTCGAAGAGCTGTTTACGCTTGCCTGCGCTCTCGGATCTATGAAAAGCCGGAATACCGAGCGCAGCGGCACGGTCATACCGATGCCGGAAACGGAGAAGTTTTATTCCTCGCTGCCCTTTGAGCTTACCGGAGCGCAGAAAAGAGCGGTGGGGGATATTCTTGCCGATATGTCGTCGGGCCGGGCGATGAACCGCCTTGTCCAGGGAGACGTCGGCTCCGGCAAGACCGTGGTCGCGGCGGCGGCGGTATGGGCGGCAGTACGCGCGGGATACCAGTCCGCTTTCATGGCTCCTACCGAACTGCTTGCCGATCAGCATTACAATACCTTCACGAAGCTTCTTGCGCCCTTCGGCGTGAAGACGGTCCTTCTGAAGGGAAGCATGACAGCAAAACAAAAAAAGGAGATCCGGGAGCTTATAGCCCTCGGAGAGGCCGAGCTCGTTATCGGCACGCACGCCCTGCTCAGTGAAAACGTCGTTTTCAAAAAGCTCGCTTTGGCGATCACGGATGAACAGCACCGTTTCGGCGTCAGACAGCGCACGGCGCTTTCGGAGAAAAGCGACGATCCCCACGTCCTCGTAATGTCGGCCACGCCCATACCGAGAACGCTCGCACTGATCATATACGGCGATCTGGACGTATCGGTGATCGACGAGCTTCCGCCGGGACGAAAAACGACGGAAACTTTTGCGGTAAGCGAAGACAAAAGAGAACGTCTGAACGGATTTATCAGAAAAACCGTCTCAGAGGGACGTCAGGTATACGTCGTATGTCCGATGATAGAAGAAAACGACGATCTCTCTCTGCATTCCGCCGAAGAGCATTTTGAACAGCTTCGGGACGTCGTTTTTCCCGATCTGCGGGTCGCTCTGCTGCACGGCAAAATGAGATCCGCGGAAAAGACGGACGTAATGCGCCGCTTTGCCGGGGGTGAGATCGACATTCTTGTTTCCACCACGGTCATAGAAGTCGGCGTTGACGTTCCGAACGCCGTTGTAATGGTGATCGAGAACGCCGAACGTTTCGGGCTCAGTCAGCTGCACCAGCTTCGCGGGCGCGTGGGCAGAGGAGCGGACAAAAGCTACTGCTTTCTGATGCGCGGCAGCAGGGGGGCGGAAAGCGACGAGCGCCTCAGGGCAATGACGAGGCTGAGCGACGGGTTCAAGCTCTCCGAAGAAGACCTCAGACTCAGAGGCCCCGGAGACTTTTTCGGCTCCAGGCAGCACGGCATGCCGGAAATGAAGATAGCGAGCCTCGCAGACTCTCTCGACGTGCTTTCTGCGGCCCAGGACGAAGCGCAGAAGCTGCTCGAAACCGACCCGGCACTCAAAAAATATCCCGAGCTCGAAAAAAGAGTCAAAAAGCTTTTCGAAATCAAGCTGAACTGAAATATTAAAGCGGAAGAGGCTGCCGAAATTGCCTCTTCCGC
>DBWE01000019.1:0-231 GCA_002308315.1 Clostridiales bacterium UBA1246
GGCGCGATATTTCACACTTCAAGCGATACCGAAACGATAGCATATATAGTAACAAAGGAGCGACTTAGCGCCCCTTCGATCGAAGACGCTCTCAGCCGTGCGATGAATGCATTTGAGGGCGCCTATTCACTGATACTCATGTCTCCGCAGAAACTGATAGCGGCAAGAGACCCCCGCGGATTCAGACCGCTGTGCTACGGAAAGACAAAAGACGGTATATTCGTCGTGGCT
>DBWE01000019.1:256-2192 GCA_002308315.1 Clostridiales bacterium UBA1246
AGCCGGGCGAGATACTGATATTCAGCAAAGGAAAAACAGAATCAAGGCGCGAACACTGCGGCAAAGCAGAGGAAAAGCCCTGCGTTTTCGAATACATATACTTCGCACGTCCCGACTCTGTAATAGACGGCCGGCCGGTATACGAAGCACGCATCAATGCGGGAAGGATACTTGCAAGAACATCTCCTGCAAGAGCGGACATAGTGATAGGCGTACCGGACTCTGGCCTGGACGCGGCAATAGGCTACAGCAGAGAATCGGGCATACCCTACGGTATTGGTCTTATTAAGAACAAATACATCGGCAGAACGTTTATAGCACCTGATGGCAGATCGGATAAGGTAAACATCAAACTGTCCGCCGTCGAAGGAGCAGTTAAGGGAAAGAGGATCGTCCTTATCGACGATTCTATAGTACGGGGCACTACCAGCAAACATATAGTATCACTGCTCCGGGAAGCCGGCGCAAAGGAGATTCATATGCGGGTTTCGGCACCGCCCTTTCTGTATCCCTGCTATTACGGAACGGATATAGATTCCAGAGAGCATCTTATAGCCTGCCGTCATTCGGTTTCCGAGACAGCGGAAATCATAGGAGCTGATTCCCTTGGGTATCTTCCTGTGGACAGCTTAACGGAGATGTGCGGGAGACCGGACTGCTGCAGGGCCTGCTTTGACGGCGACTACCCGACAAGGATACCGGCAGACTCGGGCAAGGACCGCTTTGAGCATGAAATGCCGGAAAGCATGAAATGAGGAAAAACATGGCATCAGAACCAGACAGAAAGATAATAATGGAGGACGGACAGGAGTATTACGGATACTCGTTCGGCTCGGATAAAGAAAAGATACTTGAGATAGTATTCAACACTTCAATGGCAGGTTATCAGGAGATCCTGTCCGACCCGTCGTATACAGATCAGGCGGTAGTGATGACATATCCTCTGATAGGCAACTACGGCATGGCCGATGACGACTATGAAACGGACGTCCCGACGATCGGCGCGCTCATAGTCCGCGAGTACAACGGGGAGCCCTCCAATTTCCGCAGCGCGGAAGCGCTCGGGGACGTGATGAGCCGTTACGGGATATGCGGGATAAGCGGCGTGGATACGCGGAAGCTGACCCGCTCCATACGCGACAGGGGCAGCCGCAAGGCGCTGCTGACCTCTGCGGACGTCTCTTTGGAGGAGGGGCTGCGCAGGCTCGGCGGATACGAGCCTGCGCGGGACGCCGTATCGCGGGTCAGCTGCCGCGAGCCCCGGGTGTTCGGCGCGGAGGACGCGCGTTTTCACGTGGCCGCCGTCGACTGCGGGATGAAGAGAAACATAGTGCGCTCTCTTGTCGGGCGCGGCTGCCGCGTGACCGCAGTGCCCTGGAACGCCTCCGCGGAGCTTATCCGCTCTCTGCGGCCCGACGGGATATTCCTTTCCAACGGCCCGGGCGACCCGACGGACGTGCCCGAAACGATAGAGACGGTCCGCGCTCTTATCGGCTTCCGGCCGATATTCGGCATCTGCCTGGGGCATCAGATACTGTCCCTTGCCTTCGGGGCGAAGACGTACAAGCTGAAATTCGGCCACCGCGGGGGCAATCACCCGGTAAAGGACCTGGAAACGGGCAGAGTGGAGATCACCTCGCAGAACCATTCCTACGCGGTGGACGCGGAAAGCCTGCGCTCCACCCCGCTTACGGTGACGCATCTCAATCTGCTCGACGGGACCGTGGAAGGGCTCAGAGACGAAAAGGACAGGGTATTCAGCGTGCAGTTCCACCCGGAGAGCTCCCCCGGCCCGCGGGACAGCGGGCATCTGTTCGACAGGTTCATTTGGATGATGGAGGTGAGCGGCGGCAATGCCTAAAAGAACGGACATAAAGAAAATACTCGTCATCGGCTCCGGCCCCATCGTTATCGGTCAGGCGGCGGAGTTCGACTA
>DBWE01000019.1:2218-5501 GCA_002308315.1 Clostridiales bacterium UBA1246
AGGAGGAGGGCTACGAGGTCATACTCTGCAATTCCAATCCCGCCACGATAATGACCGATACCTCCATCGCCGACAAGGTATACATGGAGCCGCTCACCCTCGAATACATAGCCAAGATAGTCCGCTACGAACGCCCCGACGCCATCCTGCCCGGCATAGGCGGACAGACCGGGCTCAATCTCGCGATGCGGCTCGAACAGAAGGGCGTGCTCGCCGAATGCCGCACGGAGCTGCTCGGCACCCGGAGCAGCTCCATCGAGCAGGCGGAGGACCGCGAAAAATTCAAGCGTCTGTGCGCCTCCCTCGGAGAGCCCGTTCTCCCCTCAGATACCGCCTGCTCCGTGGATGAGGCTCTCGATATCGCCGGGAGGATAGGCTACCCCGTCGTGCTGCGGCCGGACTTTACCCTCGGCGGAACGGGCGGCGGCTTTGCCGACGGCCCGGAGGAGCTCACGGAAATGATGAAAAACGCCCTCGAGCTCTCCCCCGTCCACCGGGTGCTCATCGAAAAGAGCGTAAAGGGGTATAAGGAGATAGAATACGAGGTCATTCGCGACGCCGCCGACACGGCCGTCACCATATGCAATATGGAAAATCTCGACCCCGTCGGCATACATACGGGCGACTCGATCGTGGTATGTCCTTCCCAGACGCTGACCGACAAAGAGTACCACATGCTCAGGGACAGCGCGCTGAAGATCATCCGCGCCTTGAAGATAGAGGGCGGCTGCAACGTGCAGTTCGCGCTGGATCCCGCTTCTTTCCGGTACTATCTCATCGAGGTCAACCCCCGCGTTTCCCGTTCCTCCGCCCTCGCCTCCAAAGCAAGCGGCTATCCGATAGCCAGGGTATCGGCCAAGATCGGCGTGGGCATGACGCTCGACGAGATACGCATCGCCAACACCCCGGCTTCCTTCGAGCCCGCGCTCGACTACGTCGTGACCAAGCTGCCGCGCTTCCCCTTCGACAAGTTTGCGGACGCCGACAACTCGCTTTCCACTCAGATGAAGGCTACGGGCGAGGTCATGAGCGTGGGACGGAGCTTTGAGGAGAGCCTTCTCAAGGGCATACGCTCGCTGGAGATCGGGGCATATCATATTCGTCTGAAAAAGTTTGATTTTTTCGATACCCGGGAGCTCGAAGAATATATCCGCGTCGGCACGGACGACCGCATCTTTGCCGTCGCGGAGCTGTTCCGGCGCGGCGCCGGCGTCGACGGTATCGCCGAGGCCACCGGGATCGACCGGTTTTTCCTGCGCAAGATACGGCATATCACCGAGGCGGAAGCAGAACTGAAAGCTCGTCCGTACGATCCGGAAACGCTCCGCCCGGCCAAAAGGCTCGGCTTTTCGGACAGGGAGATAGCCGGGCTGTGGGGCTGCGGCGAGGAGGAGGTCTTCAGCCTGCGCGCGGAGCACGGCGTCACCCCGGTATACAAGATGATAGATACCTGCGCCTCGGAATTCGACAGCTATATCCCCTATTTTTACTCTACCTATGAGGACGAAAACGAGTCCGTCGTATCGGACAGGCGGAAGGTGATCGTCCTCGGCTCCGGCCCCATACGCATAGGTCAGGGAGTGGAGTTCGACTACTCTACCGTACACGCCGTGCAGACCATCAAAAAGGCGGGCTATGAGGCCATAATCATCAACAACAACCCCGAAACGGTCTCAACGGACTATACCTGCTCCGACAAGCTGTACTTCGAGCCGCTTTGCGCGGAGGACGTGATGAACATCGTTCTCCTCGAAAAGCCGGAGGGCGTGATAGCCACCCTCGGCGGACAGACGGCGATCAATCTCGCCCGTCCGCTCCGCGACCGCGGAGTGACCATCATCGGCACCGGCTGTGAGGCCATCGAGCGCGCCGAGGACCGTGACCTTTTCGAAAAGCTCCTGCTTTCTCTCGACGTCCCTCAGCCCGCGGGCCGGGCAGTCACGAGCATGGAGGCCGGCATAGAGGCCGCCCGCGATATCGGCTATCCCGTGCTCGTCCGCCCGAGCTTCGTGCTCGGGGGCCGCGCCATGCAGATAGTGGCTAAGGAAGAGTCCATGTGGGACTATCTCAGAAGCGCCGTGGCCGTCGACGAGGACAAGCCCGTGCTGGTGGATAANNGGCAAGGAGGTCGAGGTGGACGCCGTCTGCGACGGGCAGCGGGTGTTCGTTCCCGGCATCATGGAGCTCGTGGAAAGGACCGGCGTACACTCCGGCGACTCGATAAGCGTTTACCCCTCGTACAGTCTTTCCGAAAAGGTGAAGCGGACCATCCTCGACTATACCGAAAGGCTCGGCCTCGGCATAGGCATAGTCGGCCTTTTCAACATCCAGTTCATCGTCGATCCCTCGGAAAGGGTCTACGTCATAGAGGTCAATCCCCGCTCGTCGCGGACCGTGCCGTTCCTTTCAAAGGCGACGGGCTTCAGCCTTGCCGATATCGGGACCCTCGCCATCCTCGGCGTTTCTCTGCCGGAGCAGGGCATTTCCGCGCGTTATCCGCCGGAGAAGCGGCGCCGGTACGTGAAGGTCCCCGCGTTCTCTTTTTCCAAGCTGCGGGGGATGGACGCGTACCTTTCGCCGGAAATGAAATCCACCGGCGAGGCGATAGGGTACGACCTTAAGCTCCACCGCGCGGCCTACAAGGCGATGATCGCCTCCGGGCTGACGCTGCGCAATTACGGAACGGTGCTGGTAAGCGTGGCGGACGAGGACAAGGAGGAGACCGTTCCGCTTATAAAGCGCTTTTACGACATGGGCTTCAACATTGAGGCCACCACGCTCACCGGAGAGGTGCTGAAGGCCCACGGGATACGCACCCGCATCAGGCGTAAGCCGAGCGAGGGCAGCGAGGAGGTGCTCGACTCCATCCGCGCGGGATACGTCAGCTACGTCATCAACACAAGGGCGGTCCTGTCGGGGGTGCATTACGGCGACGGCGTGGCCATACGCCGCGCCGCGGCCGCCAATAATATCACGATGCTGACCTCTCTGGACACGGTGCGCATGGTCCTCGACGTGCTGGAGGAGGTCACCCTCGGCGTTTCGACGATAGACGCCGAACAGCCTCACGGGAAGGAGACAGGGAAATGAACTTTACGAAAATGCACGGTCTGGGAAACGATTATCTGTATGTTTACGGAGAAGTCCCCGACAATATCGCGGAGCTTTCGCAAAAGCTATCCGAGCGCCATTTCGGCGCCGGAGCGGACGGGATGATATATATCTCCCCCTCCGCGGCGGCGGATTTCAAAATGCGCATCTTCAACGCCGACGGAAGCGAGGC
>DBWE01000019.1:5537-7589 GCA_002308315.1 Clostridiales bacterium UBA1246
ACGGACAAAACGCAGCTCACCGTCGAGACCCTTTCGGGCATAAAGAAGCTGGACATGCAGGTAAGATGCGGAAAAATAAAGAGCGTGACGGTGGATATGGGCCCGACGGAGGTCGGCGCCGATATCGAGCTGAGAGTATCGGACCGGACCGTGACCGGCACCCCGGTCTCCGTGGGCAATCCCCACTTCGTGGTCTTCGTCGACGATATCGCCTCCGCCCCGCTGCATACCCTCGGCCCGCTGCTCGAAAAGCACGAGGCCTTCCCGGGCGGCGTGAACGTCGAGTTCGTTCAGCCCCTGGGAGAGGGACGGCTGCGCATGCGCGTATGGGAGCGCGGCAGCGGCGTTACGCTTGCCTGCGGCACCGGGGCCTGCGCGAGCGCGGCGGCCGCCGTAAAAAAAGGATATTGCCGCGCCTACGCCCCCGTCTCGGTCGAGCTTGACGGCGGCGTGCTTGAGGTCACGGTCGGAAACGGCGAAAACGTGATGATGAGCGGCCCGGCGGAAACGGTATATGAAGGAGAGTGCCCGGTATGATCACACCGAACATGCATTACGCGGAGCTTAAGGACTCCTATCTCTTTTACAACATCGCCCAGAAGACCGGAGCGTATCTGAAGGCTCATCCCGGCGTACATCTGTACCGCATGGGCATAGGCGACGTTTCGCTGCCGCTTTGCGGCGCGGTGATCAAGGCGCTGCACGAGGCCGTGGACGATCAGGCCGACAAGGCCCGCTTTCACGGGTACATGCCGGAATGCGGCGCGCCCTTCCTGCGCGGGACGATCGCGGAGCACTATCGCCGCCGCGGGATAAAGCTTGCCGACGACGAGGTGTTCGTATCGAGCGGGGCGAGCGACGAGCTGGGCGACATCCTCGATCTTTTCGACCGCTCCTGCTCCGCCCTCGTCATAGAGCCCGCCTACCCCGCTTACGTGGACGCCAACGTCATGGCGGGGCGGAGGATCATACATCTCCCCTCCGGTGAGGACGACGGTTTCCTGCCCGAGCCGGACGAAAAATCGAAAGCGGATATACTGTACATCTGCTCCCCCAACAACCCCACCGGCGCGGTGTTTTCCCGGGAGAAGCTCGGGCGCTGGGTCGACTTTGCCAACGAAAACGGCTCGGTCATCCTGTTCGACGCCGCCTACGAGGCCTTCATTGAGGACGAAGCTCTGCCCCGCAGCATTTTCGAGATACCCGGCGCGGAGACCTGCGCCATCGAGATATGCTCTCTGTCAAAGACCGCCGGCTTCACGGGAACGCGCCTGGGCTATACCGTGATACCGCGGGCGCTGGAAAGAAACGGCATGCGCTTCAACGACATGTGGGTGCGCAACCGCACCACCAAGACCAACGGCGTGTCGTATATCATACAAAAGGGCGGCGCGGCCGTGTTCTCGGAGGAAGGACAGCGGCAGATTAAGGAGAACATACGCGTATACAAGGCCAACGCCGATCTCCTCATGCGCACCCTCGACCGGCTCGGCATTCCCTATTGGGGCGGCACGAACGCTCCCTACATATGGATGAAATGTCCCGACGGAATGGGAAGCTGGGAGTTTTTCGACCTTCTTCTCAACGAAATACAGGTAGTCGGAACGCCGGGAGAAGGCTTCGGGGCCTGCGGCGAGGGCTATTTCCGTTTCTCCACCTTCGGAGATCCCGACGATACGAAAGAAGCCTCCCGGAGACTGTTCACGCTGCTGTCGAAATAAGGCCGCTTTTACGCCCGCGTTCCTCACGGAGCGCGGGCGATCCCGTTTCAGACAGATTGTATTTGAATTGACAAACAAATTCTGATACAATCGGTATATGAATAATTTATGTAAAGGTGGGAAACGCGATGATACACACCAAACACCGCATTGAGTTCGCGCCTGAAAAATGCGTGGGCTGTCAGCAGTGCTACAAATCCTGCTTCGTGGACGTCATCCGTTGGGACGCCGAGGCCAAAAAGCCCGTGTTCCGCTATGTGGAGGATTGCGAGCACTGTTTCTACTGCCAGAGCGTATGCAAAAAGGACGCCGTCAAAGTGATCCCCGATTA
>DBWE01000014.1:0-1704 GCA_002308315.1 Clostridiales bacterium UBA1246
GCCAGGTCATCTACCCCGCCGCCGTGATCAACACCACCACGCACGAGGCCGAGGCCGCGGCATTCCTTGATTATCTCACCGGCAGTGAAGCCGATGAAGTGTTCTCCGGCGTGGGCTTCACTCCCATCGGCTGATCTCTTCAAGTCCGTTTTCTTTGAAATAGACAGTGCGGCGCTCCGTCTTCCGTTGACAGGCGGAGCGCCGCATGCTCCGGGACGGTGTGTATCATTTGGATTGGTATCCTCTGTTGAATTCGCTTCGGATTGCCGGCATAAGCACCGTTATAATATTCTTCGTCGGCATTTTCGCGGCGTACTACATCGCAAAGCTGCCGGGAGTGATAAAGGGCGTGCTTGACGTCGTCCTCACTCTGCCGCTGGTTCTGCCGCCTACCGTGGTAGGCTTTCTTCTGCTGCGTGTTTTGGGACCCAGGCGCGTTATCGGCGCTTGGTTCCTTTCCGTTTTCGGGGTACGTCTCACCATGAACTGGTGGTCGGCGATATTTGCCACGACCGTGGTCATTTTCCCCTTGATGTACCGTACTGCCCGCGGCGCGTTTGAGTCTTTCGACGAAACTCTGGCATACTCCGGGCAGAGCCTGGGCCTGTCGAACAGCTTTATTTTTTGGCGCATACGCATCCCTTGCTGCCGTCAGGGCATTATGGCGGGCGCCGTACTTGCGTTTGCCCGCGCTCTCGGCGAATACGGCGCAACGAGCATGATATCCGGCTACACCCCCGGGCGCACCGCCACGGTTTCGACAACGGTATATCAGCTCTGGCGCACGAACAACGACGCTCTTGCCTTCAAATGGGTGCTTGTCAATATGGCCATTTCCTTTGTCGTATTGCTGGCGGTGAATATGCTGGAGAAGCGAAGGCGTTCTTACGGATCCGGCAAAGGAGGCGCGTGATATGTCGATATCTCTGGATATTGAAAAAAAGATCGGCAGCTTCCGTCTGAAGGTCGCCTTTGAGGCAGGCGACGAAACGCTTGCTCTGCTCGGCGCATCCGGCTGCGGAAAAAGCATGACGCTGAAATGCATAGCAGGCATAGAAAAGCCTGACCGCGGACGCATAGTCGTGGACGGCACGGTACTGTTCGACTCTGAAAAGGGCGTCAATCTCCGTCCCCAGCAGCGCTACACCGGGCTTATGTTTCAAAACTACTCTCTGTTCCCGAATATGACAGTGCTTCAAAACATCCTCGCCGGTGCACGGCGGGAAAAGGACCGTGTCAAAAGAGAGGCCTCTCTCAAGCGCATGATGGACTCCTTCGGTCTGACCGAGCTTGCGGGACGCTATCCCCATCAGCTCTCCGGCGGGCAGCAGCAGCGCACCGCTCTTGCGAAGATCCTCATATCCTCTCCGCGCATACTGCTGCTTGATGAGCCTTTTTCCGCTCTCGACAGCNNCAGCCATCTGCGCTTTCGCCTGGAGCAGGAGGTGAAGGAGGTCATACGCAGCTTCGGCAGGAGCGTACTTCTTGTTTCACACGACCGCGACGAGGTTTTTCGGATGTCGGACCGCGTCGCCGTGATGAACGCCGGCAAAATAGACTCCTTCGGCGACAAACACTCCGTTTTCGCCGATCCGAAAACAAGGACGGGCGCCGTTCTTACCGGCTGCAAGAACATATCCCGCTTTTCATGCCTCGCCGACGGTCTGCTTTATGCCGAAGATTGGGGAATAAAGCTTAAGTCGG
>DBWE01000014.1:1818-6633 GCA_002308315.1 Clostridiales bacterium UBA1246
TCATGCTTTCGCCCGTATCCGCTGCGGGCGCCTTTTCGATCGGCTGGGAAACAGACAAGGAGACATGGCTTCGTCTCAGGGCGGACACTGTATCCGTATGTCTGCCTCCGCAGGCGGTATTTCTTCTTAAGGAGTGAATTTATGCTGACAAGACCGGACTATATCACTGCCCGAAGCATCCTGCTCGGCNNCTGCGGAGCCTCTCGGCACCGAGACGGCGGAGCTTGACGACTGTATGGGCCGCGTTCTTGCCGAAGACGTGATCGCCGGTGAGGACATACCCGCCTTTGACCGTTCACCCTACGACGGCTTTGCCCTGCGCTCGGCGGATACCGAGGGCGCTTCTCAAAATGCCCCGGTGAGCCTGCGTATACTTGAAGAGATACCGGCGGGCTCCGTTCCCCGCTATGAGATAACGGCCGGCACCGCCTCCAAAATACTGACCGGAGCGCCGATCCCGCGCGGGGCTGACACGGTGATAATGTATGAAAAGACGGTTTTTGACGAAAAAACGGTAAGCATAGCTTCTCCGCTGAACGGCGGAGACAACATAATTTATGCAGGCGAGGATGCGCGCAAGGGCAGCGTGCTTATCAAAAAAGGCACTGTCACAGACGCCTTCGCCGCGGGACTGCTGGCTGCTCTCGGCGTGATCCGCCCCACGGTATTTCGCGTTCCGCGGGTTGCGGTAATATCCACGGGCAGCGAGCTGACCGAAGCGGACGAAAAGCCCGGACCCGGCAAAATACGCAATTCAAACCGCTATCTGATCTCGGCGGCTCTGAGAGAGCTGGGCTGCAAGCCGTTTTACATGGGCAGAGAGCGCGACGACGCTGACAGAATAGCAAAGCTCATCTTGAAATGCGCCGATCAATTCGACGCCGTCATATCGACCGGCGGCGTTTCCGCCGGCGATTACGACCTTACGCCGAGGGCCATGGAGCTGTGCGGGACGAAAATGCTTTTTCACGGAGTGGCAATGAAGCCCGGCATGGCCTGTGCCTACGGCATGAAGGACTCAAAGCCGATCTGCGCTCTCAGCGGCAGCCCTGCGGCCGCAATAACGAATTTCCACGCCGTTGCCGCTCCGACATTGAGAAAAATGGCGGGACGCGCTCCGCTTCCGGAGGAAACGTCCCTCATTCTGTATGACGGCTTCAAAAAAAGAAGTCCCCTCACGCGTCTGCTGCGGGGACGTCTGGAGTTCGCCGACGGGCGCGCGGGCATACGCGCGGCGTCCGGGCAGGGCAATGCAGTGCTTTCCTCGGGCGTGGGCTGCAATGTCATTGCGGTCATCCCGGCGGGCAGCGGTCCTGTAGCTCCGGGAACAGTCTTGAAAGGATTTTTGATATGAAAAAAGTAAAAGTTGAAGACGCCGTCGGCCTGGCCCTTTGTCATGATGTCACCGCAATGCGCGACGGCTTTAAGGGCGCCGCATTCAAACGCGGTCACGTCATACGCAGCGAGGACATCCCCGCGCTTTTGGACTGTGGAAAACGCACGGTCTTCGTGTGGGAGGATAACGCAGGCGAAATACACGAGGAGGACGCCGCGCTCCGTCTGGCCGCCATGGCGCCCGTCGTCGGCGCGGAGTATTCCGGCCCCTCCGAGGGCAAAATGCTGCTCAAGGCTTCGGAAAGAGGCATGTTCCGAGTGGATACCGCGCTGCTGAAGGAGATCAACGGCATAGGCGACATAACGATATGCTCCCTGCCCGATCATTTTCCCGTGGAAAAGGGAGACCGCATCGCCTCGATGCGCATCGTGCCGCTTGTTACGGAGGAAGCTCAGATAATAAGGGCCGAGGAGTTGTGCAGAGGCAAAAAGCTTTTCCGCCTTCTGCCATACAGACAGCTGCGCGTAGGGCTGATCATAACGGGCAGCGAGATATATAACGGGCGCATAAAGGACAAATTCGAGAGCGTTGCGCGTGCCAAGCTTGAAAAATACCCCTGCGAGATCATCGGCACGGCGATCTGCGACGACGAAACGGACATGATCGTCGGCGAAGCGGAGAAAATGCTGACCGACGGCGCGGACCTTATCGTGTTCTCCGGCGGCATGTCGGTGGATCCCGACGACCTCACTCCCGGCGCCATCCGCGCTCTCGGCGCCGATATCGTCAGCCACGGCGTGCCCTCCCAGCCGGGCAACATGACTCTTGTCGCCTATCTCGGAGACGCCGCGCTCATAGGCGTTCCCGGAGCGGCGATAGTCATGCCGACCACAGTTTTTGACGTTCTTCTCCCGCAGATATTCACCGGCGAGAAGCTTACGAAAAAAGACCTTATCGCTCTCGGCGACGGCGGACTGTGCCGACTGTGCGGCGTCTGCCGCTGGCCGGTATGCACCTTCGGAAGGTACTGACATGCTTGACGCCTGCGGAAGAAACATTTACTACCTTCGCCTCTCCGTCACCGATCTGTGCAACCTCCGCTGCCGTTACTGCATGCCCGAGGAGGGCGTCTGCAAAAAGACGCACGACGAGCTGCTGACTGAGGACGAAATGATCATGGCCGTGAATGCCGCCGCGTCTCTCGGCATAAGCAAGCTGCGCATCACCGGCGGAGAACCGCTCGTAAAGAAAAACATACTGTCTATATGCTCCCGGGCCGCGGAAGTGAGCGGTATAAACGAGCTTTGTCTCACCACCAACGGCACCCTGCTGCCCG
Organism: Clostridiales bacterium UBA1246; assembly: GCA_002308315.1. Classification (GTDB taxonomy): domain Bacteria; phylum Bacillota; class Clostridia; order Oscillospirales; family Oscillospiraceae; genus UBA1246. Next base: position 4,491 of record DBWE01000014.1, read on the forward strand.
GTCTCGCGTCCGGGCTGAAAAACGCCGGAGTAAGCCGCATAAACATCAGTCTCGATACCCTCGACGCGGAAAAGTACGCGTATATGACCAGACGCGGCAGTCTTTCCCAGGCTCTCGCGGGCATAGAAAGCGCCGTTGAGGCGGGCTTTGACTCGATAAAGATCAACGCCGTGCTGATAGGCGGCTTCAATGACGGCGAAATAGCTGAGCTTGCCGCTCTGACGATGAAATACCCCGTGGACATGCGCTTCATAGAGCTCATGCCCATGTACGAAAGCGGACAGTTCGGAAAAAACGCCGCGCTGCCGGCCGACGAGGTGCTTCGCAGGCTCCCTCAGCTCACCCCCGTGTCCTCCGGCACGGGCGTCGCAGAGCTCTACCGCCTGCCCGGATCGCTTGGGCGCGTCGGGCTCATCCGCCCGGTGAGCCGCCCCTTCTGCGATGAGTGCAGCCGCATACGCCTTACAGCCGACGGCAGGCTCAAGCCCTGCCTCCACTCCGCCGCCGAGTTTCCCATAAAGGGTCTCGGACTTGAGGAAATGAAGGAACAGATAAGAAAAGCCGTAATGAGCAAGCCCGCCCGCCACGGCGGTCTGGACGGAGAGAAGCGCAGCGGCGCCGGACGGAGCATGAACGCGATAGGAGGCTGAAGGGACATGAACGGCATACCCGTGATAGGCTTTTCCGCTTATTCCGGAACGGGAAAAACGACGCTGATCGAAAAGCTCATCGTCTCACTCAAAACCCGTGGGCTGCGCGTGGCTGCCGTCAAGCACGACGTACACGGCTTTGAGATAGACCGTCCGGGCAAGGACTCCCGCCGTTTTTCCGACGCGGGCGCGGATATATCCATAATAAGCTCCCCGGATCAGACGGCCTTGGTAGATCGGCGCTCCCTCGATTTTAACGCTGCGGTGTCTTTGGCGAGGGATGTGGACGTCGTCCTCGTCGAAGGCTTCAAGCACGGGGATTTCACGCATATAGGCATGTCCCGCTCCGGCTCAAAGCTGCCCGGACCGCCGGACAGCTTCGCCGCGATAGTAACGGACGAAGATATTGACTGCGGATGTCCGAAATTTACATTTGACGACATCGACGCCCTAACGGAGTTTATAATGACGAACATGAATGATTTTACTCATTTCGACGCCGACGGACGGGCAAGGATGGTGGACGTCGGCGACAAGGAGCCCACTCTGCGTACTGCCGTCGCCGCCGCAAGGGTGCTTGTAAATCGGGAGACCTTTCAGCTCATCCTCAGCGGCGGCATGAAGAAGGGCGACGTGCTCGCGACGGCGCAGATAGCCGGCGTCATGGGCGCGAAGCGCACTTCCGAGCTGATACCGATGTGCCATACTCTGCAGATTAACGGCGCAAAGCTGGATCTTAAGCTCGACAGCTTCCGCTGCAGCGTGGAAATAACGGCAGGCGTGAACTGCCACGGACGGACCGGAGTGGAGATGGAGGCCCTTACGGCGGCGTCCGTGGCCGCGCTGACGGTCTACGACATGTGCAAGGCCGTTCAGAAGGACATCGTAATAACCGATATCCGGCTTTTGAAAAAGACCGGAGGAGTACACGGGGATTATCTGAGAAAGGAAGACGAATCATGAACTGCAAAACCGCGGTGATAACCGTCAGTGACAAGGGCTCGAGAGGCGAACGCGAGGACACGAGCGGTCCCGCCGTATGCTCAGCCGCGGAAAAAGCGGGCTGGAGCGTCGTATACACCGCAATAATACCCGACGAAGCGGATATCATACGCTCCGAGCTTATAAAGTGCTCAGATAAACTCGGGCTCGATCTCGTGCTCACCAGCGGAGGCACCGGCTTTTCGCCCCGGGACGTTACCCCGGAGGCCACCCTGTCCGTGATAGAGCGCGAGACACGGGGCATACCGGAGGCCATGCGCGCGCAAAGCATGAGNNATAACCCCGCGCGGATGTCTGTCAAGATCCGTCGCCGGTATCCGCGGCGGCACATTGATAGTAAACCTCCCCGGCAGCAGGAAGGCCGCTCTGGAAAACCTTGAAGCGGTCACGGAGGCGATAAGCCACGGAGTCGAAATGCTGCAGAGCAGCGGCTCGGCGGACTGCGCCGCCCCGTCGGCGGACGAAGCTGCGTCCGGCCCCCCGTCGCTCGA
>DBWE01000197.1:0-1896 GCA_002308315.1 Clostridiales bacterium UBA1246
GGAGCAACGAAGCGATACGCAGTTTTCGCGGAAAGCCGCAGGCTTGCCGCGGAAACGGAGCGAGCGCAGTTCGCTCCGACGAAGCCGTCAGTAGCCCGCGTCGAAATCTATCCTTCCCGGCAGGGGCTCTCCCCTGATGAACAGATCGAGGTTGCGCAGGAAGGTATCATAACGCCGTCTGTCCGTGGCTTCCGACCACGCCGAGCAGTGCGGCGTTATTATCACGTTCGGAGCTTTCCACAGAGGGTGTCCCTCCGGCAGAGGCTCCGGCTCGGTCACGTCCAGCCCCGCCCCGGCAAGCCGTCCGTCCTTCAGCGCCTCCAGCAGGGCCTCATGGTCTATCGTGCCGCCCCGGCCGATGTTTACGAGGATCGCTCCGGGCTTTACTGCGGCGAAGGCCGCCCTGTCGAGTATGTGCCGGGTCTTCTCCGTAAGAGGAAGGGTGCTGAAAATATAGTCCGCCCCGGCCAGCGCCTCATGAAGCTTTTCCGGCGGCAGCATGCGGTCGTAATCCGCCGGTACGGACTTCGACGTATCGCGGCGAATACCGGTTATGCGGCAGCCGAAGGCCTTCACAAGAGGAGTGATCGCCGAGGCGAGATATCCCGTGCCGAGCATAAGCACGTCCGCGCCGTGCACTTCCCCGCGGGCATGTACTGCCTGCCATGCGCCCGACAGCTGATTTTTATAAAGCTCCGGCAGCTTTCTCGTGAGGCTCAGCGCCATTGCCAGCGCGTGCTCCGCCATGGCGGGGGCGTGGACACCCGCGGCTCGGGTCACGATCACGTCCTCCCGCGCGTAGAGCTCCCGCTTTTCGTAGCCGTTCACCCCGGCGGACTGCAGGTGCAGCCAGCGGAGCTTCGAAGCGTTTTTCAGCCATTGCGGGCTCGGATGGCCGGTAATGACGTCGGCCTCCGTCACGTCCCGCTCCGTGCATTCCTTAAAGGAACGGAAACGCCAATCCATTTCCGGATAGCGTTCCCGGCAGAGCAGTCCTCCCTTCCCGTCGCCGTCGAGGACGTCGGTGACCGGGCTGGAGATAACGAGTATTTTCAATGCTTCCATGTTCGCTCCCTTCGAAATCGCTGAGTCAGTGGGGACGCTTCTGTTTGACTCATTTCATACTCTCTGAACTACATTTCGGTTGATTCCCGTAAGGCGCTCGATCTGACGCACCGTCAGTCCGGCGTCCTTCAAAGCCTTGAGGGCAGCGTTTCGCTTCGTTTTTTCCATCTGTTGAAGCGATGTTCCGCTGACCGTCCCGAGAATGTTTGTCATCGTTTCTTTTGCCCAATCGTCATCCCTGTGAATCTCTTCAAATTCCATACAGCCGCCCTCATCATCGTCTGCGGCAAGGAAATCCAAATAAGCAGCCTTGTCCCCTATCATCTCCCGGAAAAGCGAGACGTCAACGGAGGATGATATGCCGTCATATGCCGCGAAGCTGCTCCACTTGTATTCCGATGCCGGACAGACACCGGCCTTTTGCGGATTATTCAAAATATAACGGAACACAGTCAGCAGATAACCGTCGTCATCAATCGCCTCGCTGCGGTAACGATCCTGAAACAGATGCCCGGTCCGATCATATTTCCTGTTATAATAGCCCGCGTAGCTTACTCCGAGTTTTTTCATAAAAAGCGGAGTATTCCCTTTTGTATCACGAACAAGCAGGTGCACATGATTATCCATAAGACAGTAAGCGCACAGAGTTATATCCGCCTCTTTGCTAAAGCGTTCAAGGGTCCGGAGAAAGTAATTGTAATCATTTTGATCTTCGAACAGAATTTGTCTGCCGATCCCGCGGAGGATCAGGTGCAGATATCCCGAATCGCTGAACTGCCGTGCTTGTCTCGGCATTGCATATTCTCCTCTTTCTTTTTTTCTGCATAGCCC
>DBWE01000197.1:1973-3481 GCA_002308315.1 Clostridiales bacterium UBA1246
CTTTTCCGTTTCGTAATACACTCTTTCTCTGTCTATGGTGGTAAGCTCGCCTTTGTCAAGCAGGAATTCCCCGTTCACCATGACCGACTCCACCTCCGAGCCGGCGGCGGAATATACCAGCGAGGACGCGGGATCGTTGAAGGGCCTGAGCCACGGTCTGTCGAGATCGATCACCGCGAGATCGGCCTTCATGCCCGGCCTTATCTCGCCGACGTCCTCAAGTCCGAGGGCCCTTGCGCCTCCGGCGGTCGCCATGCGCAGAACATCCGCCGCGCTCACCGCGTCGGCTTCGCCGCTGAGACCCTTCTGCACCAGGCTCAGGCAGCTCATGTCCCGGAACATATTGAGGGCGTTGTTGCTCGCCGCCCCGTCGGTGCCGAGGCACAGCTTCACGCCCCTCTTCTGCAGCTTCGGCACGGGCGCCGCCCCGTTGCCGAGCTTGAGGTTGCTCACGGGATTGACAGCGACGTTAACTCCCCTCCGGGCAAGGATATCGATATCGCCGTCGGTGAGATAAACGCAGTGCGCCGCCACGGTGGCGTCGGTCAGCACGCCCGCGCGGTCAAGAAATTCCACCGGCGTGCAGCCGTATCTTTCCTTTATCGTTTCAATTTCGTTTTTGCTTTCGGAAACGTGTATGTTCATCGGCAGGCCGAGCTCCGCGGCCAGCCCCACCGTTTCTTTCAGATATCCCTCGTCGCAGGTATAGGGCGCGTGGGGCCCGAGCATGAAGCTGATAAGCGGGTTTTTGCCGCGCCACCGCTCTATCTCCTTCCGGGCCTCGTCATGCCTGCGCTTTCCCCCGGCCTCGTCGTCCTTCCCGCCGGTGAGCCCGCGGCAGAGCACCGCCCTGACCTTTGCCTCCTCCGCCGCTCTTACCGCAGTTTCGGTAAATACGTACATGTCCAGCGAGGCGGTCGTGCCGGTGGAGAGCATTTCGATATATCCCAGCAGCGTGGCCCAATAGCAGTCGTCCGGGGTCATCCTGTCCTCCAGCGGCATTATGCGTTTGAAAAGCCAGTCGCTGAAAGGGATGTCGTCGGCGCAGTTTCGGAACATGGTCATGTAAACGTGAGTGTGGCTGTTCACCAGGCCGGGCATGAGCAGACGGTCCTTCCCGTCTATCACCCGGTCCGCTTTTGATCCCTCCGGCGGCTCGCCCACGGATACTATGCGGTCCCCGCTGACGTAAACGGAGCTTTTTTCCGCCCTGCCCGACGGCGTAAGAACATAAATATCCTTGAATAAAACGCTCATACGCCCAGGCTCTCCAGCAGCGCCTTCACTTTATCGGTATCCTCCCAGCGCACCTTCAGATCGGTGCGGCCCATGTGTCCGTAGGCGGCAAGCTGCCTGTAAATGGGCTTTTGCAGGTCAAGCTCGCGTATTATGGCCGCGGGGCGCAGGTCGAACACCTTCAGCACGGCCTCTTCCAGCCTTTCGTCCCCGACGGCGCCGGTGCCGAAGGTATCCACCAGGATGCTGACGGGCTCGGCCACGCCGATGGC
>DBWE01000070.1 GCA_002308315.1 Clostridiales bacterium UBA1246
ATTCTGCTGGCTTGCCATAATGCCGGACTTAAAATCTTTGAATATACGCCGCTGCAGGTAAAGCAGGGCGTTGTGGGATACGGCAGGGCGGACAAGCGCCAGGTCATGGAAATGGTCAAAAGACTTCTGAAGCTGGACAGGATACCCCGTCCGGACGACGCCGCGGACGCCCTCGCGATCGCGCTGTGCCACGCGCGCGCGGCGACGTCGTTGATTTTTGATAATTGGAGCGAAAGCACATGTTCTACTATCTGAACGGCACGGCGGCGGCCGTGGAACCTTATCTTGCGGTAATAGACTGCGGCGGCGTGGGTTATGCCTGCAATACGTCGATGCGCTCTCTTGCTTCGCTGAAAATAGGCGAAAAGGTCAAGATGTATACTTACTGCCACGTGCGGGAGGACGCGTTCGATATTTTCGGGTTTGTGACTCAGGCGGAGCTCAACAGCTTCAAGCTGCTGATAGGCATATCGGGAGTCGGACCGAAGGCAGCGTTGTCCATCCTGTCCTCAAACTCGCCGGAGGAACTCGCTTCCGCCGTTGCGGCGGGCAACGAAAAGGCGCTGACCGTGGCGCCCGGCATCGGGAAAAAGCTCGCTCAGAGGATCTTGCTTGAGCTGAAGGACAAAGCTGCAGAGGCGATAGGCGTCGGTACGGTCGGGATCAATATTCCCGGAGCACCCGCCGCGGACGGTACGAAAACGGAGGACGTTGCCTCGGCGCTTGCCGTGCTGGGCTATACTCCGGCCGAGATAGGCGCCGTACTGAAAAAGATCGACCTTAATTCCCTTACTGTGGAAGAGGCTGTGAGAGAAGCACTGCGCGTTCCGCTTAAATGAGGTGTGTGAATGAGTATTGATTTTACGGGCGAGCCGGATAAAAGAACGCTGACAACGGCGTCATACGTGCCCGAGGACGAAGGCGAATTCAGTCTTCGTCCCAAAACTCTCGGAGAATATATCGGACAGGAAAAGGCAAAAAACAATCTCAAAGTATTCATCGAGGCGGCAAAAAGGCGAGGGGAGGCTTTGGACCATGTTCTCCTCCACGGACCGCCGGGACTGGGCAAGACCACGCTTGCGCGCATAATAGCAAATGAACTCGGCGTGCATATCCAAACCACTTCCGGCCCGGCCATCGAAAAGCCGAGAGACCTTGCCGCGCTTCTTACCAACCTGAATGACAACGACGTGCTGTTCGTCGACGAGATCCACCGAATGAACCGCACCGTGGAAGAGATACTCTATCCTGCAATGGAGGATAAGGAGATAGATATCATTCTCGGTCAGGGCCCCAGCGCGAACTCCATTCGTCTGCCGCTTAAAAATTTTACCCTCATAGGCGCCACCACGCGCTCGGGGCAGCTTTCGGCGCCTCTCAGGGACAGGTTCGGAGTAATACTCAAGCTGGAGCTCTATACGCCGGACGAGCTTCGCGAGATAGTCGAGCGCAGCGCCGGTCTGCTCGACATAAAGATCGACAGAGGAGGGGCGGAGGAGATCGCGCGGAGATCGAGAGGAACTCCGCGGATCGCGAACCGCATCCTTAAACGGGTCAGGGACTTCGCCGAGGTCTGCGCCGACGGCGTGATAACCAAAGAGGTCGCCGACGACGCCCTTAATCGTATGGAGATCGACGGGCTCGGCCTTGACTCGGTCGACAGAAAGCTGCTTATGAGCATCATCACCCATTACGGCGGCGGACCGGTGGGTCTTGATACCCTGGCGGCCACCATCAATGAGGAGACCGTGACCATAGAGGACGTGTACGAGCCGTTTCTTATGCAGCAGGGATTTCTTACCCGTACGCCGAGGGGGCGCTGCGCCGCAAGGCTGGCATATGAGCATCTCGGCCTGCCGTGGCGCAGCGGAGACGCGGATCAGCTGTCTTTCGATCGTACGTGAGTAAAAAATCACGCTTTATCTTGCATAAAACGCAGAAAATTTCATTATCCTATTGACAACATTAAAGTATGAAGTTATAATACCCTAGCAATAGTGGGAATAGTGTATGTTATGGACGATTTTCAGCACCTTACCGACGAGCAGCTTCAGCAGCTGTCGCGAAGCGGCTCTGCGGGAGCGGAGGAATACCTTATCGCAAAGTACGCACGGGTGATAAGGGCTCTGTCGAGGCCCTATTTTCTCACCGGCGGAGACAGCGAAGATCTCCTGCAGGAGGGTATGCTCGGGCTGATTTCGGCCATAAGGAGTTACGACGCCGAGGGCGGCGCCTCATTCAGAACCTATTCCGAGCTGTGTGTAAAGCGGCGTCTGCTTACCGCGGTACGCAACGCAAATCACGGCAAAAGCATTTCACTGGATAATTGTTTGTCTCTTGAATCCCCGCTGTTTGACGAAAATCAGACTTTATTGACGACCGCGGTCAGCGGCGTCGGCCTGCGCGGACCCGAGCAGATCTTGATAGACAGAGAGGAAACGGACAAGCTTTTCCGATTATTTACGGATATCCTGTCGCATTTCGAAGCAGACGTGCTGAACCTTTATTTGAGCGGAATGTCGTACAGGGAGATCGCGGAGCAGCTGCACAGGCCGGAAAAGGCCATAGACAACGCCGTGCAGCGCATCAGACGGAAATTGTCACGATTCCGTGAAACCAACGGCGATATCAGCAAAGGCTGACGCAATATAAAAACAGGCCGAGAGGTCAATTGTCAAAAGTGAGGATTAGCAATGTATCAAGACAAAACACTGGTATGTAAGGAATGCGGCAACGAGTTCGTATTCACAGCAGGCGAACAGGA